>CAZNSB010000227.1:0-8127 GCA_964575155.1 uncultured Planctomycetaceae bacterium
GCGAACTACCGCCCCTACCGGTAGAATCCGTTGCAGACGGGTGAAGTGTTACGAATGCGCAGCATTCCTCGCTGTGGCAGCGTTCCGGGGTGTACGGTTCGGTCAGTTGCTTGCCACCGGAGATGACGTTAGCGGGAATGAATGGGCCCCCAGGCATACTGAGGAACACAAGTCGTTTCCGGAACGGTTGTTCTGGTTGTCAGTCGAAGCGTGCATGAAACTGTAAGAGAGGAGCTTCCAACAACTGGATGCAGGCGACGCTTGACAGCGCGCCTGATCCGCGCCGTTGGGAGGCACATGTTCAAGAGCCTGAAAGTAGCAGCGGTCAATTTTGTGCCATGGAAGTGGCACAAGGAGTGGAACGCGAGCACGTTGGAGGTGTGTTTCAAGGAAGCCGGCAGACGCGGTGCCAAGCTGGTCGTGGCTCCTGAAGGGGTCCTGGAGGGATACGTGGCCAACGAGGCAGTCCATTTCCCGGAATTGCGGGAGGCGATGGTACGGATCGCTGAACCGATTGACGGACCTTACGTGAAGCGTTTCCAAAAACTGGCGCGACGGCTCGGGATCGCACTGGTGTTCGGGATGGCCGAACGTCGTGGTCGACGCGACGTTTACAACACGGCACTGTTTCTTGACGCTTCGGGACGGATCCGCGGCACGTACAGCAAAATGCAGTTCGCCGAAGGATATGACAAGTCGTGGCATTTCAACCGTCTTGGCAAGAAGATCAGAGCGTTCGACACGCCGTTGGGACGTTGCGGTATGCTCATCTGCAATGATCGGTGGAATCCTGTGCTCGCCCGGACACTCGCCTTGGACGGAGCACGCCTTCTCTGTATTCCCAGTTACGGGAGCAAGAACAAGGCGCAGGACGAGGCCGTCCTCGCCCGGGCGCGGGAGAACGGCATACCTGTCGTTGAGAGTAATGTGGGCAGGAACCTGATCGTCTCCAAAGGCGAGATCGTGGCCCTGGACGCGCGATCGGATGCCGTGACCATTGCCGAGATTGACATCCCTGCTCCGTGCGGGCCGGGCGCAGCGCGGTCGCACGAAAGGAGATTCCTTGCTGAGCGTACGGCAATGATGAAGCAGCGCTTGAAAAAGACGCTCAAGAGCTCAAAGAAGTACCGCGAGACAGCTTCGCACGGGGGGCGACCACCGAAGCCGCGGAAGAAGACGATGATCGTCCACGACCATACGAAAGGCACACGGCGGAAAATGGCTCCCAACAACTGCGTCGAACGGACGCGGTAAACCGCGCCGCTCACGCACGACGTTGGCAGCCGCTCGGAACACCCCGCCATCCAGCCGGGAAACTCCCTCCCAGGTCTACATGCGTAACCATTCCCGCCTCGCGCCAGCGATCCCCTTGCACAGGGCCGGGCCGCTGCCGAGAATGCGATCAGAGGACCGGCCAGCGCTGATCCGTCGGCGCCCGCCGGCGCCAGGCAACTGACAACCCAAAACCGCCCAGGGAACAGGCCCGGCCAGGCCTGAGCTCCTCACGGAACTGAAGCCCCACCTTCACCTGCGCAGGTGTGGAGGTGGGGCTTTTTCTTTGGGCAGACGGCGGGAAGAGCCCTGGTGCCTGCCTGCCTTGCCGGCAGGTAGGCAGGGGCTGCCGGGCCTCATACGGGGCTCCCCGCCGCAATACGTCGCGGTGGGGATCCCTGCCTACCGCGGCCGGTTCCAGGTGCCCTGCGCAGTCCGGAGGACGGAGAGGGATTCCCGTTGCCGCAATCGGCCGTAGTATTGCGTCAAGATTGAACTTCGGGGTGCCACCGCTGCGCCTTTTGCAGCGGTGCCTCCTCCGGGGCCCGCACGGCTGCACACAACGCAGCCGTGGCACCCACAGATCCAAACCTGGCAGTACACTAGGGCCATACACCAGCCGAGCGGTTGAGCAGCAGAGCAGCAGAAAGACCCCCGCGAGCCTGCGGGGCCCGGGACGCCGGGGGAGGCTTTGGACCGCATGGGTCCCTGCGTCGCGAGGCTACTTTTCGAACCATCCGATGTCGCTGCGGTGGGTGCAGGTGATCTCCTGGCGGGCGTGGGGGGCGGCCCAGCGGACGGCGTTGACGAGGACCTTCTGTACGTTGGGGTCGTGGAAGATGGGGTAGGTCTCGTGCCCGGGTCGGAAGTAGAAGACCTTCCCGGCCCCGCGGCGCCAGGTGCAGCCGGAGCGGAAGACCTCCCCGCCGGCGAAGTTGGAGATGAAGATCGTCTCCTGGGGCTCGGGGACGTCGAAGAACTCGCCGTACATCTCGGTGTGTTCGAGGAGGATCGGGTCGGGCAGGCCCTCGGCGATGGGGTGCCCCGGCCGGGTGCACCAGAGGATCTCGCGCTCGGCGACCTCGCGCCACTTCAGCGAGCACGTCGTCCCCATCAGCCGCCCGAAAATCTTCGAGAAGTGGGCCGAGTGCAGGCAGATGATGCCCATGCCGGCGATGACGTGGGCCTGCACGCGATCGACGATCTCGTCGCGGACCTCCTCGTGGGCGGCGTGCCCCCACCAGGTCAAGACGTCGGTGTCGGCGAGGACCTCCTCGGTCAGCCCGTGGTCGGGCTCGTCCAGGGTGGCGGTGCGGGCGCGGATGCCGCCGGCGGCGTTGAGGCACTTGGCGATGGTGCCGTGCATCCCCTCCGGATAGATCTTGGCGATGGAGTCGATCTTCTTCTCGTGGCGGTACTCGTTCCAGACGGTCACTCGGATGGGCTTTGCCATGCGGACATCTCCTTTCGGGGCAAAGAAGTCGCGGAGAGGTTACCCTGCCGGCGTGCGGGCTGCAAGGGGGCGGTTTGAAGTCTTGGCTTGCGGGTGCGGGGGCGGGAAAAATGCCCAACAATCGGGCGATTTGGGCTTGACGGATTCCGCGCCGGGGGGCAAGATACCAGCGATTTCGGCCAGGCCTGGGTGTTGCCGCGCCGAAACGTGAGGCCCTGGCGGCGAGGGACGAGCCGCTGTCAGGGGCGCGTCGCCTGGCTCGTCGCTAGGGCGAAAAGGGACCGAGGCTCCAGCCCGCCCCGCTGGACGCGACGGGATGCGTCCTGAAGACTTGCCCGACGGATCGGGATTGGAGACCTCCAATCGGAAGGAGCGATGCAAATGGCGAAGGCAATGACGAAGTCTCAGGTCCTCAAGACACTGGCCGAACTGAACGACATGAAGAAGAAAGAGGCGACCGCGTTCGTGGAGTCGATGGTGTCCCTGGCGTACAAGGAGGCGAAGAACGGGTTCACGATTCCCGGGCTGGGGAAGCTGGTCCTGGTGAACCGGAAGGCCCGGATGGGGCGGAACCCGCAGACGGGCGAGCCGATCAGGATTCCGGCCAAGCGGGTCCTGAAGTTCCGGATCGCCAAGGCGGCCAAGGACGCCGTGCTGTAGAACCGAAGGCTGGGGAGCATGCGAATGGCCGCAGCGGGCCGGTCCGGCAAGTGGCCGGCCCGCCGCCTTTCCGGGGGCCCTCCCGGGCGCAGGCCGCACCCCGGGCGTTGGGGGCGCGCTTCCTGGGGGCCCGTGCCGTTGGCGCCGGGGAGGGGCGGCGGCTTCGGGGGCCTTTCCGGATCAGTAGGTCTCGCGGGAGAGGTCCAACTGCATGAGGAACTCCTCGTTGCTCTTGAACTTCTCCATGACCCTGAGGAGCTGCGGCATTTCCTGTCCGACCTGGAGCTGGCTGAGGAACCTGCGGAGCATGTGGACCTTGGGCAGCGTCCACTCGGGCAGCAGGAGCTCTTCCTTCCGGGTTCCGGAGCGGGAGATGTCGACGGCCGGCCAGATGCGTTTCTCGGCGAGCTGGCGGTCGAGCTGGAGCTCCATGTTGCCGGTGCCCTTGAACTCCTCGAAGATGAGGTCGTCCATTCTGCTGCCGGTCTCGACGAGGGCGGTGGCCAGGATGGTGAGCGACCCGCCGTTCTCGATCTTCCGGGCGGCGCCGAACAGCCGCTTGGGGATCTCCATGGCGCGGATGTCCATCCCGCCGGTCATGGTCCGCCCGGAGGTCTCGATGTAGCGGTTGTAGGCCCGCCCCAGGCGGGTGAGGCTGTCCAGCAGGACCACCACGTCCTTCTTGAACTCGACCATGCGCTTGGCGCGTTCGATGGTGAACTCGGTGATGCGGACGTGGTTGGAGACGTCCTGGTCGTTGGTGGAGTGGACGATCTCGGCGTCGACCTTGCGCTGGAAGTCGGTGACCTCCTCGGGCCTCTCGTCCACCAGCAGGACGATGACGTGGACCTCGCGGTTGTTGGCGAGGATGGCGTTGGCGATCTGCTGGAGGAGGATGGTCTTTCCCGACCGGGGCGAGGCGACGATGAGCCCGCGCTGGCCCTTGCCCAGCGGGCAGATCAGGTCCAGCACACGCATCTCCATGGGCCCGCCGGGGGTCTCGAGGACCATCTGCGGATGCGGGTCGACCACGGTCAGATCGGGGAAGGGGATGACCTCCGGCCACTCTTCGTACGGCAGCCCGTTCAGGCGCAGGATCTTCTGGAGCCTGGGACCGGCCTTTTTCTTGGTGGGGGGAACGATCTCGCCCTCGATGAACAGCCCGGTGCGCAGGCGGTCCCCGCCGACGAAGTCCTTGGAAACGAACACGTCTCCGGGGGTGGCGCGGTAGTCGTTGGTCTCCTGCCGGAGAAAGCCGTAGCCCTTTTCGGTGATCTCCAGCATGCCCGAGGCGAAGCTGACCTCCGGCTGTGTCTGGCTGATGTCTGTCTTGCTCTCGGATTCGGCCATGGGTTCTAAAGTCCTTTACTGTAAGCGCCCGGCATCTCTGCCTTGGACCTCACCCGCTCTGAGGAAGCGGGGCCTTGAGTTACCCTCACACCCCCTACTTGCCTGCTGGTATCCTACTCCACATATAGGCCTCGAGAAAAGCCCCGTTCCCGGAAAATCCAAAAAAATTCGCCGCCCCGGTCACGCCGACGCCAGGCGGCAGGCAGCGCCCAGATCGATCCGCCCCTCGTAGTACGCCCTGCCGATGACGACGCCCCAGCAGCCCGCCTGCTTGCAGCGGTCCACGTCCTCCAGGCTGCTCATCCCGCCGGAGGCGATCACCGGCAGGTGCGTCGTTTCGATGATCTCGGCGGTCGTCTCGAGGTCCGGGCCCGTGAGCATGCCGTCCCGCTCGATGTCGGTATAGGCCACCGCCGCCAGGGGCAGCCCCTTCGCCCGCTCGGCGACCTCCAGGACGGTCAGGGGCGCCTCTTCCCGCCAGCCTTCCACCGCCAGCTTCCCGCCGCGGGCGTCCAGGGCCAGGACCACTTTGCCCGCCAGCTCGTCCCGCCGCACCAGCCGCTCGAACCAGCGCCACTTCTTCAGCGCCGCCGAGGCGACCACGACCCGGGCGACGCCGAGTTCCATCGCCTCGTCCACGGCCTGATCGTCTCGGATGCCGCCGCCGAGCTGGACGCGGGCGGGCGTCTTGCGGCAGAGGGCGGCAATGGCGGGGGCGTTGGCCCTCCGCCCGGTGCGGGCGGCGTCGAGGTCCACCACGTGGATCCACCGGGCCCCGGCGGAGACGAACTCCTCGGCGACGCCCAGCGGGTTCTCCGCGTATACGGTCTGGCGGTCGTAGTCGCCCTGGCTCAGCCGGACCACCGCTCCCGCCCGCAGGTCTATCGCCGGCAGGACTTCCATGAGCGGGGCGAGCCGGCCTACGGCCTGATCACCACGATCTCGACGCGGCGGTTCTTGGCCTTTCCCGCCTTGGTCGTGTTCGGGGCAAGGAAGTTCGTCGCGCCCATCGCGATGGACTCGATGTCCTTGTCCGGAACGCCCAGCCTCCGCAGCTCGCGCGTCACCGCCATCGCCCGATTGGCCGAAAGGTCCAGGTTGTCCTTCCACAGCCTCGCGCTCTTCACGATCGGGTCGCTGTCGGTGAAGCCGTACACGCGGACCATGGCGCCGGCGTAATCGGTGCGGATGGTCCCGGCGATCAGCTTCAGCGCGGCCCTGCCCTTGGAGGAAAGGGCGGCCCGACCGGCCGCGAAGAGGATGTCGCTGGCCAGCGTGATCTTCGCGCCGGTGGCGGTTTCCTGCCAGCCTGCCGGGAGGGTCTTGGCGGCCGGCTGGGTGGGCTCGGCGGGCTTGGGCGCCGTTGCGCTGGCCAGTTCGGCCTTCAGCGCCGCCAGCTCCGTGGACTTGCTTTCCACCTCCACCGCCAGCTCGTCGGCCCGCTCCTGCGATTGCAGCAGCTTCTTCTTCAGATCGTCGTTCTCCGACTGGATGAGCTGTACGTCCTTCTCCAGAGTCGCGATCTTCTGCTTGTACTCGTCACAGCAGCCGACGGTCATCATCAGCCCGCCACCCACGACGACGATCCGCACGAGAGACAAACGATTCATAAGCATCTCCTTTATCCCTTGACGCCGCATGCCCCAGACGAACGCCAGCATTATATGCGCCGCCAAGACCGATTCCACTGGAATTTGTCCAAGATCGGCGCCGGTGCCGGCTCTTCCGGCGGGCTCTGCGCGGCCGGGGGCGCGCCGGCTCCGGACGCAAGTCTGGGGCTACGCTTACTGCGGCTTGCGTTGGCTCTCTTGCAGGTCTTTCACGCGCTGCTCGGTCTGTTTGGCCCGGCGAAGCGCCGTGCCCTGGCGGACCGCCCGCACCCCCGCCGGGAGCATCTTTCGCAGGGTCCACCAGACCAGAAGCCCCCCCACGCCGGCCAGAAGCAGCCACGTCGAGCGAGAAAGCTCCACGTCCGTCGTGTACACGTGCAGCGGCCAGGAGTCCCCCACGTTGATCACCAGCAGGACCGCCGCGGCAGCGAGGATCAGGAGCACCGCCGTCAACAGGAGATACCCCTTCAGCAGCTTGAGGTTCATTGCTGCTCCTTCCGATTCAGTCTGGCGTCGAGTTTGAAACCGCACGGCTTGCTTCCGTTGGCGCCTGCGGCGGCCCCCGGCTCGGGCCCGCGGGCCGGCTCAGGCGCCCGGCACAATGAAGCCGAGGATCACGTCCTGAAACAACAGCACGAACAGCGCTCCCAGGGCCAGCCAAGGCCCGTACGGCAGCTCGCGCCGGCCCTTGGCCAGCGCCAGGTACAGCGCCCAGCTCAGCCCGAACAGCGGGGCGGCAAAGAACGTCAGCGTCGCCACCTTCCACCCGGCGACCGCGCCGACCCCGGCGAGGATGTGCACGTCGCCCATCCCCATCGCCTCCTTCCCGAAGGCCAGGGTCCCCACGATCCGCGTGCCCCAGATCCACGCCGCCCCCACCAAAAGGCCGAGCACAGCACCCGTTCCCGAGGCCAGCCGGCCCGCCGACCGGCCGGCGCCGCCCGGCGGGAACGCGCGGGCCAACAGGTCTCCCACGCACTCCACGCGGACGGCCAGGAGGTACGCGGCGACGCCGAGCATGAGGGCGGGGGCGAGGAAGAGCACTTCCCGCAGGATCTCGATGCGCGGGTTGACGCCGTGCTTTGCGGTGATCGCCACGCCGTCTGCCTGCGGATCCTTCCCGCCCGGTCGGGGGGCGGGGGCGAGCTTGTCCTCGGCGTCCAGAAAGCTCTCCTGGAACCACCCCAGCCGCTGAAGCGCCTTGGCGACGATCAGCCCGACCGCGACCGCGGCGCAGAGCGCGGCGGCGGGGGGCGAGGCGGGGGAGAGGAACTGCCCCGGCTGGGGGCGGAAGGTGGCGCTGAGGATGCCCACGGCCGCACAGCACCACATCACCGGCAGGGGGACGATGAAGAGTTCGACGTCCACCGCGGAGGCCGCCAGCAGCCCGCACAGCAGGACGGCGTGGGCGGCATACAGCGGCCAGTCGGCGGCGAAGCCCGTCAGGCCCGCCCGCAGCCGGAGCACGAAGTACCCCACGTACAGCCCCGACAGCAGCACCGCCGTCAGCAGCTCGATGAGGAGATACCGCGGCGAGATCCGCCCCCCGCACGAGCGGCACCTCGCCCGCAGCACCAGCCAGCTCAGAATGGGGATGTTGTCGTACCACTTGATCGCGCTGCCGCAAAGCGGGCAGTGGCTGGCGGGAAAGACGATGCTCTGCCCGCGGGGCAGCCGCCAGATCACGACGTTCAGGAAGCTGCCCACGCAGGCGCCCAGGGCGAACAGGAATACGATCCACAACCCGTGCACGAGCGTCACCTCCCGCACCGACGCCGGGAC
>CAZNSB010000228.1:0-8101 GCA_964575155.1 uncultured Planctomycetaceae bacterium
AGCCTGATCTCCGTCGGCGAGTCCGGGGGCATGCTCCCGGACATGCTCAACCGCGTCGCCGCGCTCACCCGCAAGCGGCTCCAGATCCGCAACTCGGTGGTCGGGGCCATGGTCTACCCCGCGCTGCTGATCTCGGTGTCGCTGGGCGTGCTGGGGCTGATGTTCGCGTTCGTGATTCCCCGGTTCGCCCAGTTGTTTCAGTCCCTGGACGTGCCGCTGCCCGGAAGCACCAAGGCGCTCATCGCCGTCAGCACGACCGTCAAGTCGTACTGGTGGGCGATGGTCCTGGCGGCAGGGGGGCTGGTGGCGGGGACGAAGCTGTGGCTGCGCACGCCGGGGGGGCGGCGCAGCCGGGACACGATGCTGCTGCGGCTGCCGAAGTTCGGCGGGATCGTCCGGAACTTCTCGACGGCGCGGATCGCCCGGCTGCTGGGCGTGCTGCTGGACAGCCACGTGCCCCTGCTGGAGGCCTTGGCGCTGACCAAGCGGTCGATGAGCAACGTCTACTATACCAACCTGATCGCCCGGGCCGAGGAGGCGGTCACCCACGGCGAGCCCCTCAGCGCCGCCTTCGGCGACCCCAGGCTCATCGATCCGTCCGTCTACCAGGCCGTCCACAACGGCGAGCAGAGCGGGCGCGTCGGTGAGGTGCTGACCAGCGTCGCCGACTTCCTCGACGAGGAGAACGACGTGGTGGTGAGGTCCCTGACCAGCATCATCGAGCCGCTCATCCTCATCTTCCTCGGCGCGCTGGTGGCCCTGGTGGCAATGAGCATGTTCATGCCCATGTTTGACCTGACCTCGATGACCTAGGAGCCCTCGCGTGAAGTGGATTGGGAGCCGATCTCGAACGCCCATCGGCGTCGACGTCGCCGGCCGCGCCCTCCGGGCCGTCCAGCTCACCCGGTCGGAGGCGACCTGGCGGGTGGCCGGCGCCGCCTCCGTCCGCCGAGCCCACCCGGACGCCGAAGCCATCGACGCCGGCGAGGCCGCCCGTTTCCGAGACGTGCTCCGCCGCCAGGGCTTCACCGGCAGCGAGGTCGTGCTGGCGGTGCCGTCGGCGAAACTGCTCACCGGCGTCCTCGAGCTGCCCCCCCGGACGTCGGGCGCCCCGGTCGAGGAGATTGCCCGCGCCGAACTGGCCAGGATGCACGATCGCGCGCCCGGCTCGTTCGAGATGTCGTGCTGGGACCTGCCCGCGCCGGCGCGGGCGAAGAAGGGCACGCCGGTGATGGTCGCGGCGTGCGGGCACGGCGACGCCGACGCCTACCTGGACGTCTTTGAGCAGGGGGGCTTCCGCGTCGTCGCCCTGGACGCGGAGGTGTGCGCCCTGGCCCGGGCGTTCCGCCCGGTGCTGGGGGGGGGGACGGGCATCGCCGCGGGCCTGGAGCTGGGTTGGGGCTCGGTGCTGCTGGTCCTGCTGTACGGCGGGGTGGTGGTGTATCAGCGGGTCCTGGCGGAATCGGGGGTCGGTCGGCTTCACGAGGCGCTGACGGAGCAGCTCGGGCTGGACGGGGAGGTGGCGGACTACGCCCTGGAAGGGGTCGGGCTGGGCAGGACGCAGCGGTCGGCGGACTGGCAGGTCCGCGCCGACGTCCAGGCCAAGATCGCCGCCCACTTCAGCCGCATCGTCGACGAGCTGCGGATCTCGCTTTCCTACGCCGTCCACCAGTACCCCGACGCCGCCGTGGACAGGATGCTGGTGGTGGGCGAGGGGGCGATGATCCCCGGGCTGGCGGATTACCTCCGGCCGATCGTCTCGGCGGAGGTCCGCACCGTGGGCCTCTCGGACCTGGCGGACTGCCCGCCGGAGCTTCCCGTCCAGCCCGGCGCCGCCGAGATGGTCAAGGCCCTCGGGCTGGCACGGTTTCTCGATGAGTAGCCCATGACCAGCGTGAACCTTATACCGGCCTACCGGAGCGGCGCCCGAAAGCGCCGCCGCCGGCTGCGCCGCTGGGCCTCCGCCTGCATCGGCTATGCCGCGCTCCTCGCCGCTGCCTACGCGTTCTGCAACGCCGTCTGGGGCAGTGACGGGCGCGCCCTCGCCGGGGAGTTCGACCGGGCCGACGAAAAGATCGCCCAGGCCAACCGGCGGATCGGCGGGCTTCGCCAGGAGCTGCTGGAGCACCAGAGGCTGCTGGCGGCCAACCGCCTGCTGTCCGATCAGCCCGACTGGAGCCTCCTGCTGGCGATCCTGGGCAGGACGCTCCGGGAGGAGGTCGTGCTGAAGAGCTGTGAGCTGAGGCCGGCGTGGATTGCCCCCGGGGCGGGCGGGGCCACGCCCGTCCCCGCCGGCAGCAAGGGGACGGGGTTCCTGCTGGGGCTCCGGGGCTTCGGCAGGAGCCAGACGCTCGTCGCCCAGTTCGTCCTGAGGCTGGAGCAGAGCGAGCTGTTCAAGGAGGTCAAGCTGATCAAGATCAGCCGGGAGTCGTTCGGCCCGGTGGAGGCCGTCGCCTTCCAGTTGGACTGCCTGCTCGAAGCCGGCGGCGGGAAGCTGCGTTGAAGAAGATCGACCTGAAAAGCCTGGGGTTGTGGCAGATCGACGCCGCCGGCATCGGCGCCTGGGTCGTCCTCACGCTGCTGGTGTATCTGCTCGGCGTCGGCCCCCTCTTTGAGCACCGGGCCGAACGAGGCGCCCTCGAGGCGGACCTGCGGAGCCGGCAGAGCAAGGCGTCGGCCTTGGCTGAGACCCACATGGCCGTCCGCGAGCAGGTCGCGGAGGTCAAGAAGGCCCTCGCCGAGTGCAAGCTGGCACTCAAGCCCGCCGGGCACGCAAACCGCTGAATTGCCGAGATCAGCGCCCTGGCCACGGAGGCCGGATTGAAGATCGACGACATTCAGCCCGGGGCCGCCGCCAGCGGCTCGCGATACGAGATGGTCCCCATAAGCCTGTCAGGAAAAGGCACGTACGTAACATGCGTAGGCTTCCTTCACCGCCTTCGCCAAGCCTTCCCCGACACCGGAGTTTCCTCTTTGGCCCTCCAGGGCAATCCCGGGGCCGCCGGCGGGGCCGCCCAGTTCCGATTCGACCTGCTGTGGTATGCCGCGCCCCGGTCATCGCTGTAAGGCCCCCGGCCGGGACTTCGGGGGCTTTTTTTCACCGCGGATTTGCCCGGAGGCGTTCTGCATCGTCTGCTGCCATAGGATGAAGCTCACCAGGCAACGCAAAATCTACTTGGCGATCCTTGCGATAGGCCTGGCGGCGCTGGCCGTCGACCGCGTGTTTCTCGGCAGCGACGGGGCCGGCCCCAGCCGGGCCAATGCACAGACCTCCGGGCCCGCCGGGAGCGGGCCGGAGCTTGCCGTTTTGCCGCCCGGGTCGCGGGCCGCCGCCTCGGCCCTGGCGGCGGATGCCCTCGCGGAGCGGCTTCGGCGGCTGTCCAAGAAGCAAGGCATTGAGATGAAGGCGGTGAAGGACGCGTTCGCGTGCCCTGAGGGTTGGCTGCCGGGGCAGGCTGCCTCCCAGCCGGCCAGGCCGCCCAATGCCGGGGCCCTGGAATTCCAGGCGCAGCATCAACTGATGGCCGTGATGGCGGGCTCTCGCGGGTCCGCCATCGTGGACGGCAAATGCCTCCTGATCGGCCAGAAGCTGGGCCTATACCAACTGGTGTCGGTAGGCAAGCGCTCCGCCGTGTTCCGCTGCGGCGATGAGCAGATCGTCCTGAAGCTGAAGGAGTAGACCGGGGTCCCTGCGGACGCCGGCGCTGTCAGAGAGAGGGGCGGGCAGCCTTCCGGCCCCCGAGGCACTGGGGCCGCTTCCCGTGATGGCACCGCTCGCCGTCGGGACGTGTACCGGGACGGAGAGGAATCTTCTCTGCAAGTTAAGTCGCCGGTAGTGATTGACGATGATGCAGATGTGGACCGGGTCCCAAGCGGTATTGAGGGAATGTGTGATCTGTTAAGGAGAGAAGCTGATGCCAGCCAAGAGCACAAGATGCAAGGGATTCAGTTTGCTGGAGCTGGTCATCGTGGTCGTGATCATTGCCATCATCGCGGCCATCGCGGTTCCGCGCCTGAGCAGGGGCACTGTCGGGGCGGCCGATTCGGCCCTGAGCGGCGACCTGGCCGTTCTGCGAAACGCCATTGACCTGTACGCCGCCGAGCACGGGGGCGCCTACCCCACGGTGGCCAACATCGCCAACCAGCTCATGCTGTACAGCGACGCCAGCGGGGACGCCCAGGCGGCCAAGGATGGGACCCACATCTACGGGCCGTACGTCCGACAGATCCCCCCCCTGCCCGTCGGCGCCAAGAAGGGCGGCACCGGGGTCGCCGCCGCCGACGGCGCCGGCGTGGGCTGGATCTACACCCAGGGCACCGGCGCGATCCAGGCCAACTGCGCCGACGGCGAGACGGACGTCTCCGGGAAGAAGTACAGCGCCTATTGATCAACGGTCGGGCGCCGCTTTGAGCCCGACCGGGCTTCAGGCCTGTGTTCCCTCGGCTGAGCAGGCCGGGAAAAACCGCGGGGCCGGTTTCAGGGCCGCTCTGAGCGCCGTTGCGTGCAACGGGATGCCGGGGCGGCCGGTCTCGTTTGGGCGGCGACCATCGGCGGCGGCCCCCGCCGCCCGGCGGGCGCGCGGAGGAGAGTTCAGGAGGAGTCATGCACGTTTCGGTGGATGACAGGTCGGCCCGGCGGGGGGGCGGGGCCTTCACCTTGCTGGACCTGCTGCTTTCCCTGGCGATCATGGCGACGGTGGTGGCCGTCGCCGCCCCCCGGTACGCCGCCAGCCAGACCCGCTACCGCGCCGACCTCGCCGCCCGCCGCATCGTCGCCGACCTGGACCTGATCCGCGTGCGGGCGAGGGCCCAGGGGACGTATGAGTCGGCCCAGTTCTACACCGACTCCGACTGCTACCGGATGATCACCGACCCGGACCTGAACGACCAGACCCAGGAGTACTACGTCCACCTCAACGAGGAGCCGTACCGGGCGGACATCGTCGCCGCCCGCTTTGACAACGGCACCCGCAGCTACATGCGCTACGGCGACTACGGCCAGCCGTACTGGGGCGGATACGTCATCGTCCAGGTGGGCGAGGTCCGGAGGAAGGTCGTCGTGGATTCGGTTTCCGGAGAGGCCTGGGTGGAATGAGAAAAGCCCCCCCGCGACACGCAGACGCCTTTGCCCGCCGGCCACAGGCGAACGGGTTCACGCTCATGGAATCCGTGGTCAGCATGGCCGTCCTCTCGGTGGTGGTCGTCGCCGTGGGCTCGGCCCTGGTCATCGCCAGCCGGGCCATCCCCGGAGAGAACAACCCCACCGATAACCTCCTCAAGGCCAGCCGGAAACTCGACTGGCTCCACACCGAGCTGTGCTGCGCCGTCACCGTCACCCAGCCGGCGCCGACCGCCTTCGAGTTCACCGTCGCCGACCGCTCCGGCGACGGGCAGCGGGAAACCATCCGCTACGCCTGGTCGGGAACGTCCGGGGACCCCATGACGCGGCAGTACAACGGGGGGAACGCCGCCGTTTTCCTCGACAACGTCCACCACGTGGAGATCGGCTACGACCTCCGGGCCGTCGCCGACACCGGCCAGAAGGAGAGCGAGAGCGCCGAAAGGCTGCTCATCGGCCACGACGATTCCGGCGGGAACGTGCTGTGGCGGGTCGTCGAGCCCCTCAAGTGGCCCGGGCAGTACTTCCGCCCCGCCCTGGGCCCCGAGGCCGTCGGATGGCGCATCACCCGCCTCCGCGTCAAGGCCCAGAAGGCCGGCCCCGTCGACGGCTCTTTCGCGGTCGTCGTGTCCACCGCCGACCGCAATTGCCTGCCCTCCAAGGTCGTCCTGGCCATGGGGATGATGATGGAGTCGAGCCTGACCGGCCAGCCGACCTGGCAGGAGTTCACCTTCCCGGGCCTGCCGCGCCTCGAGCCGGAAACCGGGGCCTGCCTGGTCCTCATGGGCGCCAGCGGGCTCCAGGCCGCCTGGGTCCGCTTTGAGTCCGGCGGCGTGGACACGCCCGACGCCCATTACATCTCCTCCGTCAACAAGGGCATGAGCTGGACGTCCGACACCAGCATGGACATGCTCTTTGAAGTCTACGGGACGGTGACCGTCACCGACGGCCTGAAGCACTACTACCTCAGGAGCGTCGCCCTGACCCTCCAGGTCGGCGACGACCCCGCCGCCCGCGTGACCACGGCCATCCCCCTGCTCAACCAGCCGGAGGTCGCCCTCCCCGCCGGGAGTTCGCTATGCGTCGTGCCGTCGCTCTAATCCGACGCCGCCGGGCGCCGCCGTCCTTCACCCTGGTGGAGGCGGTGGTCTGCACCGCCGTCGTCGGTGGCATGCTGGTGGCGGCCCTGAACGCCGCCGGCGCCTCCCGCTACGGGCAGTACAAGATCTGCCAGCGCGGGCGCGGGCTGCACCTGGCCCAGGCCCTGATCGCCGAAATCCTCCCCCTGGACTACGAAGAGCCCGTCGACGCCCCCGTCTTCGGGGCCGAGATATCCGAAAGAGGATCCACCCGCACCGGCTACGACGACGTCGACGACTACCACCTGTGGTCTGCATCCCCCCCGCAGAACAAGGACGGCTCCGCCGCCGTCGACCAGGCCGGGTGGCAGCGAAGGGTCTGGGTCCGATACGTCAGGCCGGACAACCTCGGGTGGGTCGTGGGCGCGGACATGGGCGTCAAGCGGATCGAGGTGCAGCTCACCCACAACGGCATCCCCATGGCCACGCTGTGGGCCATCCGCACCCGGAACGACCAGCAGACCACCCAAGACGACTGAGACGGGAGGAACGCCCCCATGCTCAGCACGCCGAGACACTGCCGCCGCGGAAGCGCCTACGTGGCCATCCTCGGGGCGGCCACCATCGTCACCGTCATCGGGCTGTCCGCCCTCCTCGCCGCCCGCGTCCGAACCCGAAGCGCCAACTGGGTCAACGACATCATCAAGGCCCGCACCTACGCCCAGGCCGGGCTCCAGTGGGCCTTCCTCCACATCAGCCAGGACCCCGACTGGCGCACCACGTTCCCCAACGGCCAGTGGGTCAACAAGCAGGGCATCGACGACGGCAGCTTCAGCGTGTGGGTCACCGACCCCAACGACGGCGACCTGGGCGACTCGCCCGAAGACCCCGTCCTGGTCAAGGCCGCCGGCTACAAGGGCGGCGCCCGCCAGCTCATCCAGGCCGAACTCGTCCCCGACACCCAGCCCCTCGAGGCCCTCAACACCTGCCTCCACGCCGCCGGCCAGGTCGAGATCAAGGGCGGAAAGACCCTCACCGCCGCCGACGCGCCCGTCTCCACCAACGCCAACTTGCGCAACGACGGCTTCCTCGTCGGCGCCGTCGAGGCCGCCACCCGCACCGGCGGCGGGGTCGTCACCGGAACCGTCACCGTCCCCGCGCCCGCCAAGGGCCTTCCCTACGGGAACGTCTTCGAGATGTACAGGAGCATCGCCACCGCCGTCCCCGACCCCGGCACCATCGACAAGCAGCTCCTCACCCCCGGCAACAACCCCTGGGGCTTCACCCACCCCGACGGCGTCTACTACATCGACACCGGAGGAAGCGACCTGACCATCAAGGACTCCCGCATCCACGGCACCCTCGTGGTCAAGTGCCCCGGGAAGAAGGTGGTCCTCGACAGCAGAGTGCTGCTCCACAACTACCGCGACAACTACCCCGTCCTCATCGTGGATGGAAACGTCGAGATAAGACTCAAGAGCGCCACGGAGACCCTTGAAGAGGACCAATCCCGCAACATGAACCCTCCCGGCTCGCCCTATGAAGGCCACTCCGACTTCGATAACTGGGACCAGTACCCTTGCGAGGTCCGCGGCCTGGTCCACGTCAAGGGGAACCTGGAGCTGGAGGAGACCGCCCGCGTCCGCGGCGTCATCCTCTGCGAAGGGGCCGTGATCTGCGACGACAACACCCGCATCATCCACAACCCCGACTACTACAAGACCCCGCCCATGGGCTACATCGAGGTCGAGCGCATGCGGATCTCCCCCGGCTCGATCCAACAGGTCATGCCGTAAACAATTGCCAATTGTCAATTGAGCCCCGCCCCCGCCTGCCTCTCCCATCGTAACATGGAGCCATGTCGATGCGATTCGACACTCGGTGTTCGCCATTCGATGTCTCC
>CAZNSB010000229.1:0-8065 GCA_964575155.1 uncultured Planctomycetaceae bacterium
GAGGGGGCGCCGGCGGGTGAGCCCCCGGAGCGGTTCGTCGTCGCGCGCGACCCCCGGCGGATCGTCGTGCAGAATTCCCGGACCGACGGGCGCAGGCGGAAGTGGGCCGACCGCGTCACCGTCTACCGCCGGGCCGACCCGCCCGCGGTGCTGCCCCCGGAGAGGATTCACCTGCCCCCCGTGCCCACCCGCTTCGAGCCGGTCGAGGGCGTCAAGTGCGTCGAGACGGGCCCCGAAGCCCTCAAGCGCCTCAAGCGCCTGATGGGCGACCAGGGGCTCATCGGCGTGTTCGTGACCGGCACGCTGGCCTTCCACAGCGAAGAGGACATCTACCGCTACTACGACAACCCCGACAAGCACGAACAGTGGGCCCGGGAGTGGATGGACGCGGCCGAGAAAAGATACCGCCGCATCATGGCCCTGGACGTCAGGCCCGACTTCCTTTGCGTCGGGGGCTCGGGGACGCTGGTCTTCCAGACGGTGGAGATGTTCCGGAAGGTGGCCTTCCCCGCGGTCCGGCGGGTCATCGAGCTGGCGGCGGGCGACGGGATGCCCACCCACGTCCACTCCTGCGGGCCGGAGAGGGAGCTGGTCAGGATCTTCGCCGCAGAGACGGACCTGACCGTCATCGACCCGCTGGAGCCGCCCCCGATGGGGGACTGCGACCTGGGGGAGCTGAAGCGGCTGTGGGGGGAGAAGATCGTCCTGAAGGGCATCCTGCACACGACGGACGTGATGCTGCGGGGCAGCAGCGCCGACGTCGCCGCGGGCAGCAGGAAGGCCATCGACGACGCCGGCGGCGGCGGGCGGTTCATCCTCTCCACCGGCGACCCGTGCGGGCGCGACACCCCCGACGAAAACCTCCGCGCGATGGTTGAAACCGCGCGCAGCTATGGGCGATACTGACGGCATGCCCAGCCGAGGAACCACCCCGTCTCCACCGGCCGCCGCCGCCGCCTTCTGCGCCGTGGTCCTCCTGGCCGGCGGATGCACGTACCGAAAGGAGCAATGGGCCGGGAGCCCCCGCTTCTCGCCCGACGGAAAGCTCCTCGCCTACGCCGCCAGCCAGGGCAAGATGCTCGAGCGGAAGACGGTCGCCGGCACCGTGGACGAGGTTGCCAAGTCGGCCTTCACCGTCCGCTGGCGGCCGGCCGACGCCTCCCGCGCGGAGAAGTCCGTCCCCATCAAACCCCGCGTCCCGCGCTCAGGCCACCTCCAGGTCGACGACAAGGTGGTGCTGCGGTTCTCCCCCGACTCGGCGCACCTGGCGGCGGTGACCGCCAAGGGCGTGACGGTGATCGATCTGGCCTCCGGGCGGGCCCGCCGGGTGACGCGGACCGGCGAGTTCATCAGCAGTTTCGCGTGGCGGGGCAACGGGACGGTGGTGTACGCGGCCCACACGTGGATTCTGGGGCTGGAGCGGAACGTCTCGACGCGGACGTTCTGGCGTCTGCGGCTCGGCGAGCCGGTCCGCCGCCGGCAGCGCATCCACCGGGAGCGGTCGCTGCGTTCGCCGCTGCGGCGGACGTGGGAGTACTGGCCGGACCTGGAGGAGTGGTCGCCGGACGGGAGGTACGCCGTCTTCTGCTCCAACGAGCTGGGCCTGAAGAAGCAGAAGTACGGCGGCCGGCTGAAGCTGCTGGATGCCGACACCGGGCGGGTCATGCCCTTCGGACGGTCCGGCTTCTACGACGGGCCCTGGGTGAGCTGGAAGCCCGACGGCACCGCCGCCTTCTGCCTGAGAGAGATCCACGAGTTCTGCGAGGGAGAGCTCGACCCCCTCGCCGAGCGGGTCACCGAGGCCCTCGTCATCACGCCCCACGGGCAGGTGCTGGACCTGACCGGCCCCTTCAACAAGGTCTTCGGCAACATCCGCGGCGCCCAGCCCTGGACGGCGGAGGGGCGATACCTCGTCATCAGCCACCACCACGAGGGGTACCTCCTGTTGCCGCAGCCCTGGCAGGTCATTCCCGCCGGGCGCCGCCTCAGGCCGGCGCGCCGCATCGGCTCGGGCCTCGTCCCCCTGCCGATTCCCGGGCTCCTGCTCGGCCATGACGAGAACAACGAGCCCTGCCTGGCCGACTACCAGGGCCGAAGGCTCGCCCCCGTGGACGTGCCCATGGACCTCGCCCGCTGCGCCATCTCCCCCGACGGCAAGAGGATCGCCAGGGCCACCACCTACCAGAAGGTCGTCGTCCGCAACTTGAAGCACCCCATCGCCCCGACCCAGCCGGCCGATAAGCCGTGACCTCAGGAAGGCGCCCCCGGATACGGCGCGCCGGCGTGCCCGGCACGGAACACGGGCGACTCGATGTGCCTAATCCAAGTCTTCGAACCGTCTTTCCGTCAACAGGAAGACCTTCTGGTGCACCGATCGCGCATGCTCGACAAAGCGATCTTTCTGCTCGTGCGTAATCCACAGCTCGGCATCGTTTTGCATCGCGCACGCCAAGTACCAGCTATCCGGGGGCGTAATCTTCTTGTAGGCCATCAGTTCCCAGGCGCTGTCGGCGATTTCCTCGGCGGGAACGTATGTGACTGGCAGCCTGCGGAAATCGAGCACTTGCTCGCGCACCTTGTCCAGCGCGATGGTTGGTGCTCCGGAACGAGGAGAGCTCTTCCGCAGAGCCCCACTTGTGAATTCGGGCAGCAACACCTCAGGGGCAAACGCCACGACTTCTCTTGAACGTATGGCTGCGGCCACACGCAAGGCCCTGGGCATCAAACGATGAACCCGCTCTCGAATCTCTAACTCTTCCCGGAAAAACGCAGACAACATAACCGAGGAATCCGGGACAATTCGACGCCGCTTGGGCATAGTCTTCGGTCCCCGGTGATCAGATCAGCTTGGGCTCATGAGGAGTGAGGGGCAACTCCCCAACAACCTGCGCGCTGCTGTGACACCATACGTCGGAACTCGCAGTTTCCTCTTCGGTCAGCCGGTAGCAGATGCCTCGGAAAACCGGGCGGCCATCCTTGGGGCGGATCTGCCGCAGCCAATACTCATGGATCCTGGCGAAGCCGTTCTCTGCCGCCCAATCCTCAATCTCCAGTATTGCCTTGGCATTGTCTGCAGCATCGCTATCGACCTGGACGGAATTGGCCTTCTGCCAATGTTCGGGATCAATTTTGACAATTGCCATCGAGTCACCTCGGTATCATCGCAGGTCCCACGCTGAGGCATTATACCATACGCAAACCAGAAGACAAGTATCGTTTCGTGCGGTCGGCGCTACCGCATGAATACTACTTTCTCGAAGCAATCATGGCCGCGATCTCGTCGGCGTTGGGCTGGATGATTCCCCTCTCGGTGATGATGCCGGCGATGAGGTCGGCGGGGGTGACGTCGAAGGCGTAGTTGATCGCGCCGACGCGGTCGGGGGCCAGGCGGACCCGCGCCGGCTCGCCGGCGTCGCTGCGCCCGTAGGCGTACAGCACCTCGTCGGCGCCCCGCTGCTCGATGGGGATGTGGTCCCCGTCCGGGCAGCTCAGGTCGAACGTGCTGGCGGGAGCGGCGACGTAGAAGGGCACGTGGCTGGCGGCCGCGCAGAGGGCCTTCTCGTACGTCCCGATCTTGTTGGCGACGTCGCCGTTGGCGGCGATCCGGTCGGCGCCGGTGAGGACGAGGTCGATCTCGCCGCGGCGGAGGAGCAGCCCGGCGGCGTTGTCGGCGATGACCTTCACCGGAACGCCCTCCTGGGCCAGCTCCCACGCCGTCAGCCGGGCCCCCTGGCAGCGGGGGCGGGTCTCGTCGGCGATGACGGAGACCCTGCGCCCGGCCCGGTGGGCCAAGTACACCGGGGCCAGGGCCGAGCCCCAGTCCACGAAGGCCAGCCAGCCCGCGTTGCAGTGGGTCAGGACGGTCGCCCCGTCGGCGATGAGCGGGGCGCCGTTCTCGCCGATTCGCCGCCCGGCCAGGACGTACTCGTCGGCGATGGCCCGGGCCTCGGCGGCGGCCGCCTCGGCCCCGCCCCGCTGCCCGGCCGCGCGGACGCGGTCGAGGGCGTAGAACAGATCCTGCGCCGTGGGGCGGGTCCCCCGCAGCCTCCGGTCCCCGGCGTCGAGGAACTGCGACCTCGCCGGCTCGCCCGCGGGCGCCTCGGCGAACACCTGGGCCATGCCGAAGGCCCCGGCGGCCCCGATGGCCCCGGCCCCGCGCAGGGTCATGTTGGAGATGGCCTCGGCGGTGTCCCGGTGCGTGGGGAGCTCGACGATCTCGAACCGGTGCGGGAGCAGCGGCTGGTTGATGGTCTTGACGACCGTTCCCTCCATCCACACCGTGCGGTAATCCTTGCCGTGAACTCTCATCGTCGGCCTCGCCCGACGGCGGTTTTCGGTCGACACCCGGCGCCCGGCCGGGGCTTAGGGTTCCCGCAGAAATAACCTGGGCAGTCGCCACCGCTCTGGGGCCCTGGGCTGCGGCCCCGACGCGGGGCCGTCGTTCAAGTTATTTCTGCGGGAGCCCTTACTATACCATAACCCCCGGCGGGCTACTTCCGGCCGAGGCATCGCACCTTGCCGTCCAGGCAGGAGAGGTACAGCTTCCCGTTCGCCGCGGCCAGGCCGTCGAAGACGGGCGGGGCGGGGAGTTTGACTTCGCCGAGTATCTTCCCGTCGGCGGCGGAGAAGGCCAGCAGGCGGGCGTCCTTGGGATGGATCCGCTCTTCGGGCAGCTCGCTGACGAACTTGGGGACCTCGTATCGGAGTTTCCGGTGGGCCGCCATCTTCTTGATTTCCGGGATTTCCGGATCGATTCGTCCGGCGACGTAGACCGTCCCGTCGGCCAGGACCATGGCCCCCGTCTGTACACCTGCGCGGGTCGTCCAGACTTCCTTCTCGTTGTTCTTGGCGCAGAGGGTGTACAGGCCCATGCCGACCGCCCGTCTTTCATGCCGTCGGTGGTCTTTGGGGGCATACTGCGGGTAGATGGCGCAACTGACTTCCCTGCCGGAGACCAGGAGTCTGGCGGTCACCCGGCCGTCGGACCAGAAATTCCTTGGCCGCGCGCCGCCGCCCAGGAAGCCCCGCTGCCCGAAGGTCACGAACCGGCCGACGGCTGTTCGCCGGCCGACCGCGCCGTCGGTCGGATCGAATCCCCAGCGCCTCCCCTCCATGAAGATCGTCTTGCCGTCGCTGCTCAGCAGGGCCACACGCTTGTTCACAGCGCTGTACTTGGCTCTCCTTCCGGGATGCCTCTGGAGATCCTTTTCCCAGGCCAGCGCCCCGCTTTCGAGCTTGACCTTGTACAACCTGGCGCCCCCGTCCAGTGCGCTGTGCCGGCCGGCGGCGAAGTAGGCGGCGTCGCCCAGGACCAGCACGCTGCCGTGGACCGGCCAGGGCGATTCCAGGTGGCCGTCCACGACGATCTGCTCCTCCATGGGCGCGGCCCGGAAGCGCCAGGCCAGCTCTCCATCACTGGCCCTGAGGCAGTACACCCACCCGTCGCGGCAGCCGAAGACGGCCAGGCCGGAGTGAATGGTGGGCGGCGAGTCCACGGGCGCGCCTGCGGTATACGACCAGCGGAGTTCGCCGGTGGCCGCGTCCAGCGCGCAGAGGCGATGTTCGTCCACCGAGGCGACGAACACCTTGCCCTCGGCGGCGGTGGGGGGCGTGAGGCGTTTTCCCGCGGGGCTTTCCCAGAGCTGCTTCAGGTCGGGAGGCAGCGCGGCCGGCGTGGCGCCGCTGCGCGCCGGGTCGTGTCGGTGCGTCGGCCAATCGCCGTCCTTGGCCGCAGCGGGCTGGGTGGCCACGGCGCCCGCCGCCGAGCCCTTTTCCAGGCGGCTGGGCGTCTCTTCGGGCGCCTCCTCCCCGGGAGCATAGGCGTGGAAGCCCACCGGCATGAAGTTGCGGCAGGTGCAACCATGGGGAGGCGTGTAGACCAGGCCGTTGGCAACGATAACGGTCCCCGAGCCGCCGCAGCCGATTCGCCCGAAGATCGGACTGTCGTATTTTCCGGTCTTGAACTGGAAGAAATCGTAGGTTCCGCCCAGGACGAAACGCTCGTTGGCTATGGTCCTGCTGCACCGGCACATCGTACGAGTGTTGTCATGGAGCGTTCTCACTTCTCCGCTGGCCGGGTCCAGCCCCACCCACGCGATGCCGGCCTTGGCGGCACCGGGCTTGCGAAGCACGACCTGGGCCCATATGAGGCCCTGGGCGCCGAAGACATGGCTGGGCCCTCCCACCGGACAGTGTCCGCTGCCGACCATGTTTTCCGGCTTGTATTCCCAGAGCGGGCGGCCGTCCTTTGGGGAATAAGCCGCCAGCCAGGGCTTCGACTGCCGCTGCGGGCCCCGGTGGAGGAGCACCAGGACTCCGCCATAGTGGAAGCCTGAGGTCGCCCAGCCCACTTGTCTCCAAACCTGGTGCTCGAGCTGTTTCTGCCAGAGCATCTGGCCGGTGGCCAGGTCCAGGCACCCGAGCTTGGGGGGATTCGGGTCCCTGCGTCCGGCCCACGTCAGACTGAAGCCCCGGCCGTCAGCGATGAGCCAGACACCCGCGGGGGAGTCCTTCCAGAGGACCTTGCCGGTGTCGGCGTCGATGGCCATGCGGTTGACGTACAGCTTGCCGTCGTGGCAGAGGAACCCGCCGACGCGCCCGGCCTCTTCGTACGTGCGCACCACCTTGCCGGTGGCGCCGTCCAGGGCCGCCAGAACGGCGCTTTTCCCAAGGGACACGTAGACCCTGTCGGCGGTGGCCGCCAAGGCCCTGAAACGCCAACCAGGCGGTTTAAGGGCTCCTTCCAGCGGCCGCTCCCACAAGAGCAGGCCGTTGTAGGCGTCGCGGGCGATCAGGGACCCCCGCGTCCAGCTCCAGCCGTAGTTGGCCACCCCTCTGGGATGGAAGAGTCGCCCACCCGCCGAAACCATGACGCCCAACGGTGAGAAGCCGGCTCTCCACCGCAGCCGGGTCGCCGGGCAGCCCGCCAGCAGGTCCTGCGAGACCCGGTTCCGGTCCGGGCCATAGCGGTAGCTGGGCCAGTCGTCCATCTCCTTGGGGCGCGGCTTGAGGGCCGCCGTCCAGGAACCGGCGGCCCGGACGTCCTTGAACCCGGCGGCGGTCAGCTTGCCGGCGTCCACCTTCCCGCCGGCGCACAGGACGCCGTTGGGAACGATAACGCGAAAGACTTCGTTCAGGTCCAAACCCTTGCCGAGCAGCGCGGGCAGGTCCTCCGCGACCGCCAGGTTCACGAGGTTTTCCGCGTAAGGCAACGGCTTGAAGTCCGAACGGACGACCGAAACCGGTCCGTATAGGCCCTGCGCCTGAATATGCGCCCGTGCCTTCTTGACGGCCTCGGCGTCGGCCGCCAGGCCCTGCACGATGAATGTGGCCTCGCCGCCGCCGAGTTTCCTGCCGAGTGCCGCGGTGAGCTTCCCGTCCCCGGCGCCCAGGTGGACGCACAGGCCGGCCCTGATTCCCGAGGCCTTGAGGATCTCGTCGGCTTGCTTCCCGGGCTCGCGCTCGGCAGCCGGGCAGTGAATCGCCAGGATCGAGCTCACCAACACAATCACAATCGAAAGCGGCAAGGTTCTCATTTTGAATTCCTTTCGTGTCAACATGCTGTGGTTACTCCTCCGCGTCTTCGGCCATCAAGCAGAAGCGTGGTCATCCACGTGACATCTTTGTCATTCATCACGCACTCTTCCTTACTTTGGGCCAAAACATTTCAGCTTGCCGTCCCGCGTCGAGAGGTAGAGCCGCCCGCCGGCGGCCGCCATGCCGTCATAGACCGGCGGCGCGTCCAGCTTGAGCTCGGCGAGTTGCTTGCCGTCCTTGCGGGATAGCACGCACAGCACGCCTTTCCCGTGTGGATCGTACTCGTTCGGTACACCCGCCAGAAAAACATGGTCGCCGGCCAGCACCATGGCGCCGACTCTGACCTTCAGAGATATGGTCCAATCCGAATCGGCTTCCATGCCTTTGGAAATCACCTTAGCGCTCATACCCGGACTGAACGGCCTCCGATAACCGCGGGTCTTGGATGAAATCTGCTGGGCCGCTATGCTCTGTTTCTCGTCAAAGACCAGCAGTCGTCCCCATACGCGCTCGTCGGACAGCCAGCTTC
>CAZNSB010000230.1:0-8053 GCA_964575155.1 uncultured Planctomycetaceae bacterium
AGCCTTGTACACACCGCCCGTCAAGTCATGGAAGCCGGTAGCACCCGAAGTCGCCTCGTCACAGGGGTGCCGAAGGTGAGATCGGTGACTGGGACTAAGTCGTAACAAGGTAGCCGTAGGGGAACCTGCGGCTGGATCACCTCCTTTCTAGAGGATCATCTAGGCGCCGACGCGTGGGGCATAACCCCCCCACCGCCAGAGAGATCTGGCCGGCGAAACGTCAACACTTCCTCGTCCCACCGAGGTGGGATAGACGTGCGGTAACGCACGCCAAAGACGGCCCACTGTTCCTTGATATACGAGAAAGCCCCGTCCCCGCCGGACGGGGCTTTCCTTGCGCGCACGCCGAGCATCCGCTACAATATCTTTCCGCAACACCAAGGGGTCCGATCATGGCAAAGAAAGAGAAGCTCGACCTGCTGAAGCGGCACAAGAACGAATACGTCACGCCCAAGGCGCCGGTGCACGTCACCATCGGCCCGGCAGTGTACCTCACCTTCGCCGGGCGCGGGGCGCCCGGGCAGAAGGCCTTCGCCCCCGCCATCGAGGCCCTCTACGGCATGGCCTACACCGTCAAGTTCGCGCGCAAGGCCGCGGGGGAGGATTTCAAGGTCTGCCCGATCGAGGGGGTCTTCTGGCTGGCGGGGGGCGCCGCGGACTTTGCCAACGCCGCCGGCGACCAGTGGCGGTGGAAGCTCATGATCCGCCTGCCGGAGTTCTGCCGCCCCGCCGACCTGGCCGCCGCCCGGAAGGCACTGAAGGTAAAAGGCAAGCCCGGCGACTTCGGCAAGGTCAAGCTCGAGAAGCTCACCGAGGGCGACTGCGTCCAGGTGCTCCACGTCGGCCCCTACAGTAAGGTCGGGGCGGTCTACGAGCGGATGGCCGAGTTCGCCGCCGCCGAAGGACTGACCCTCCACGGGCGGGCGCACGAGATTTACCTCTCCGACCCCCGCCGCCTGCCGCCGGCGCGCCTGCGGACCATCCTCCGTCATCCTGTCCGCTGCCGCTGAGCCCGCCGCCAGGCCGCACCCTCCTATCCCCTTTGGTCGCAGGTGGCGAAGGCGGCGCGGAGGGCCTCGACGGGGTCGGCCTTGGGGACGAACTCGTGGCCGAGGTAGAGGTCGTAGCCGGTGGCGGCGATAGCGCGGCAGATGCCGGTGTAGTTGAGCTCCTGGTCGTCGTCCATGTCGCGGCGTTCGGGGTTTCCGGCGGTGTGGAAGTGGCCGATGTGGGCGATATTGTCGCGGATGGTGCGGATCACGTCGCCCTCCATGATCTGCATGTGGTAGATGTCGTAGAGCAGCTTGACCCGCGGGGAAGCGACCTGCTCGCAGACGGCGACGCCCCAGGCGGTGTGGTCGCACTGGTAGCCGGCGTGGTCGACCTTTGAGTTCAGCAGCTCCACGTTGAGGTTGACGCCCTTGGCCTCCGCGTAGCCGGCGACGCGCTTCAGCCCGGCGGCGCAGACGTCGATGCCCTCGGCGTCCGTCAGCCCCTCGCGGCGGTTGCCGGAGAAGCAGATCAGCCCGGGAATGCCGCGCTCGGCGGCCACGTCGATCGACTCGCGGAGCTCGGCCTCGATGCGGTCGTGCTCGGCCGGGTCGTTCAGGCCCACCTGGAGCGAGGCGTGCCCGCACATGCTGGCCACGGCCAGGCCGCTGCTCCCGGCCGCCGCCACCAGCTCCTCGAAGTCCTCGCCGCGATGCCACAGCTCGGTAGCGGCGTACCCGATCTCGGCGGCCTCGGCGCACAGCTCGTCGAGGCTCATCCCCTCCCGGCGGTACAGTCCGTAACAGAACGATTGCTTGATGCGCATTTTCGGTCTCTCCTGTCGCTGGTGCTGGTTCGGGGGCCGATGATAAGGGGCTTGCGAGGAAAAAGCACCCGGCAGATCGGCTCCCTTGTGGGACGTTCCGCCGGGGGCCCATTCTCGGGTGGCACGGCTGCGAACGACGCAGCCGTGGCACCTGGCCGACGACGCAGCCGTGGCGCATGGCCCCTGCCGCCCGTTCGAAAAGGCCGGGGCGGTCGGGTATCATGCCGGGGCGGCGATGGAAACGCTCGATCTGGTCATCCTGGTGGGCATCCAGGCGTCGGGGAAGACGACGTACTACCGGCGGCACCTGCGGGGGGAGTACCTGCACGTGAGCCTGGACAACTGGCGGGGGAAGGGCAACGTCCGGGCCAAGGAGCACGGGGCGATCCTGGAGGCGCTGGCTTCGGCGGGCGGCAGCGGCGGGCGGGTCCGCGGGGTGGTCGTGGACAACACGAACACGACGTCGGCGACGCGGCGGCGGTACTTCGACTACGCGGCGGAATTTTCGCGGGATTCCGGGCGGGGGGTGCGGCTGGTGGCGTACTTCTTCGACGCGGACCTCGAGAGCTGCCTGGCGCGGAACGCCGACCGGCCGAAGGACGCGCCCGTCGGGACGCCCTACTACGTGCCTCCCGAGGCGCTCGAGAAGTTCCAGGGCATGCTCCAGCCGCCCGCCCACGAGGAGGGGTTCGAGAAGGTCTTCCGCGTGCGGATCGCGGAGGACGGAGCGTTCGACGTGACCGAAATGTAGGGTGGGACGGAGTGCCACCTGGACGGCTGCGGTGGGACTTCGCTGCGCTGCGTCCCACCCTACGCAGGCGCACTTGCTGCGCACGCCGGCCGACGTGGCCCGGCGGATGTCCCGGAGGCTCCAGGGGCCGGGGAAGCTGCCCCCGCGGTCGAGGCGACGCCACGCGGAGCCGGCGTGCGAAAAGCAAGAATGCCTCAGGCACCGTTGACCTCGGCGTCCGCAGCGCGTAGCATGCCCGCTTTCGGCAGCCCATTGGAGAGGACGTATGAAGTTTCGGAATCCGTTCACTGCGCCGGGAAAGTGGTACAAGGCCAACCTCCACACGCACACGACGACGTCCGACGGGGCGGCGGGTCCGGCAGAGACGGCCGAGCTGTACCGCCGGGCGGGCTACCACGTCCTGGCGCTGACCGACCACAACAGGACCAACGACGTCCGCGGGCTCTCGCGGAAGGGCTTTCTGGTGGTCAGCGGCGTCGAGTATCACCCGACATGCCGCCACGCGCCCAACTGCCACCACCTCGTGGCGATCAACGTCCCGCACGGGTTCGCGCTCGGGTCGCCCTACCCCGCCGACGCCAACGCCTGCATCCGGGCGATCCGCGCCGCCGGCGGCGAGAGCATCCTGGCCCACCCGCTCTGGTGCGGGCATCGCTACGACCAGTACGCGTACCTGGACGGGTACGTGGCCGTGGAGATCTACAACGCCACGTGCGACAAGATCGCGCGCTCGGGCGGCGGGCACGACTTCGCCCACCTGCTGGACGCGGGGCGGATCGTGGGCGCGGTCGCCGTGGACGACGCCCACTCCGCGATCGACCGGTTCAACGCCTGGACGTGGCTGCGGATGAGGAGCCTGACGGCGCGGGCGGTGGTGTCCGCCCTTCGGGCCGGCTGCTGGTACAGCTCCACCGGGCCGAAGATCCACGACTTCCGCGTCGCCCGCGGGCGGGTCGAGGTGCGCTGCTCCCCGGCGGAGTTCATCTACCTCAGCGCCCAGGCCTCTCACGGCGCCCGCCGCGCCGCCCAGCCCGGCAAGGCCATCCGGAAGTTCTCACGCCCCCTCCCCGAGCCGTGGCGTTACGTCCGCGCCGTGGTGGTCGATCACCGCGGGCGGAAGGCCTGGACCAACCCGATCCTGCTGTGAGCGCCGGCGCGGGCTCACCGGCCGGGCGCGCCCCCAAGCGGCGGTTGGCAGGGGCGGGGGAGGCGGGTATCATGGTTCGTCGCTCATGGAGCGCAAACGGATCGCCATCCTCGGCTCGACCGGCAGCGTGGGCCGGCAGGCGCTGGAGGTCATCGCCGGCGACGCGGGTCTGGCGGCGTGCGCCCTCTCGGCGGGGGGCAACGCCGCCCTCCTGGCCGCCCAGGCCGCCGCCACCGGCGCCCAGGCCGTCGCCATCGCCGACCCCGCCGCCCGCGAGGCCCTTGCGGGAGCCCTGCCTGCGGGGACGGAGCTTTTTGTGGGGCCCGAGGCGGCGGCCGAGCTGGTGCGGGCGGTGCGGGCGGAGGTGGTGCTGACGGCGGTGTCGGGCTCGGCGGGGCTTGCGCCCACGCTGGCGGCGATCGACTGCGGGTGCGACCTGGCCATTGCCAACAAGGAGTCGCTGGTGATGGCGGGCGCCCTGGTCATTCCGGCGGCGCGGGCGGCGGGGGTGGCGGTCCTGCCGGTGGACAGCGAGCACTCGGCGGTCTTCCAGTGCCTGATGGGCCAGCGGCGGGCGGACGTCCGCCGCGTGATCCTGACCGCCTCCGGCGGGCCGCTGCGCACCTGGGACGCCGGCCGCATCCGCCGCGCCAGGTGCGAGGAGGTGCTCAACCACCCCACCTGGCGGATGGGCAGGAAGGTGACGGTGGATTCGGCCACGCTGATGAACAAGGCGCTGGAGGTGGTCGAGGCCCACTGGCTGTTCGGGCTTTCCGGCGAGCAGATCGAGGTCCTGATCCACCCGGAGTCGGTGGTGCACGCGTGCGTGGAGTTCCGGGACGGGTCGGTGCTGGCGCAGATGGGCCCGCCGTCCATGCGGACGCCGATCGCGTTCGCGCTGCACTATCCGCGTCGCAGCGGGCGGCGGGAGGTGGCGCCGCTGGACCTGTCCGCCGCCGGCAGCCTGCACTTCGAGCCGGCGGACGCGGCGCGATTCCCCGCGGTCCGGCTGGGGCACGAGGTGATCCGCCGGGGGGGCACCGCCGGGGCCGTCCTCAGCGCCGCCGACGAGGTCGCGGTCCACGCCTTCCTCCAACGCAGAATCCCCTTTGCCCGGATCGTCGAGATTGTTGAAGAAGTGATGAACCGGGTCCCGGTTCGCTCCGAAGTTACTCTAGAGGAGATTGCCGCCGCCGACGCCGAGGCCCGCCGACGGGCCGAGGAAATCATCCGCCGCGAGCACGCCGGAAGCCCCGCCCCGCCCGGCGAGCGCTCGGCGGTCACCGACGGCTGAGAGGTGCCCATGGATTGCGTGCTGGCAGCCATCCTGACGTATTGGACCCGGTGGGTCTGGCCGATCCTCCAGTTCGTCATCGGCCTGGGGTTGGTGATCTTCGTGCACGAGCTGGGCCATTTCCTGGCGGCGAAGTGGGCGGGCATCAGAGTGGATCGCTTCTCGCTGGGCTTTGGGCGGAAGCTGTGGGGCTTTCGCCGGGGCGAGACGGAATACCGCATCGGCATCCTCCCGCTGGGCGGATACGTCCAGATGCTCGGGCAGGATGACTTCAAGCCGCCCACAAAGGAACAGCTCGACCCGCGCTCCTGGCAGGCGGCCAGGCCGTCGAGGAAGCTGGTGGTGCTCTCGGCGGGGGTGGCGATGAACGTGGTGTTCGCGGCGGTGGTGTTCGTGATCGTCTACCTGGTGGGGATTCGCTTTGCCGCCCCGGTGGTCGGGTCGACGCAGGCGGGGTTCCCCGCCGCCACCGTCGTCCTGCCCCAGGAGGTCGCCCGGGCCATGGGCCGGGGGAAGGCCGTCGGCCTCGAGCCCTGGGACCGGGTGGCGGCGATCAACGGGCGGCGGGTGCGGCGGTTCGACCAGTTGGCGATGGCGGCCATCCTCAGCGACACCGACGAGGTGTTCCGGCTGCGGGTGGTGCGCGAGCTGGAGGCCGGGCCCATCGAGTTCGAGGTGACGCTGAAGCCCAAGAAGGACGAGAGCCGCGCGTTCGGGGACCATTTCATCTTCGGGATCAACCCGGCGCTGTCGCGCTCCGTCCAGCCCGGCGACACCGGCTACGCCGGCGGGGAGAGGTTCCGCGACGGCGATGAGGTCATCGAGGTGGCCGGCGAGCCGGTGGCGGACTTCCGGGCGATCATGCCGGTCCTCCGCGCCCATGCCGGCGAGCCGGTGGAGTTCGTGGTCCGGCGCAGCGGGCGGCGGATGCCCGTCAAGGTGCAGCCGCTGGCGGTGCGCGGCCGGTCGCGCCCCGACGGCAAGGAGCTGCTGGAGATGCTGGGCATGGCCGCCCGGGTCCGGGTGCAGGCGGTCGGCAAGGGGACCCCGGCGGCGGAGGCGGGCCTGACCGACGGCGACCTGATCATCGACTACGCCGGCCTGGGCGCCCCCGGCCGGGCCGAGCTCATGGGGCTCAGCGAGCGCTTCGTCGGCCAAGAGACGTCCATCCAGGTGCTGAGGAACGGCGAGGTGCTGGACCTGCGGGTCACCCCCGCGCGGGAAGACAAGGACTCCCCGGCGCTGATCGGGATCATCACCGCGCCGGAACAGGAGGTCCCCTTCGTGGCCGACGTCCGGGGCGACTCTCCCGCCGCCGAGGCCGGCGTCCCCGAGGAGGCGGTCCTGACGGGGGTGAACGACACGCCGGTGTCCACGTGGGCGGAGGTGTACGCGGCCCTTCGGTCCGCCGCGGGAAAGGAGGCGACCCTGACGTATCGCCTCGGCGCCGAACAGGGGCGGGCCCGGATCGGCGTCCTGACCAAGGAGATGTTCGACGCGGAGGCCTATGCCCTGAGCACGCCGGCCATCGAGGCCTTCCTGGTGCTGAAGACCCCACCGATCCGCGGGAACCCGCTGGAGGCGCTCGCCTGGAGCGCCGAGGACACGTGGACGTGGATGGGCTCGGTGTACAAGACGCTGCGGAGCATCTTCAAGGAGCGCGCCAGCACCAAGGCCCTCAGCGGCCCGGTCGGCATCGGGGCGATCGCCATCATAAAGGGGCGGGAGGGCGTGATCGACCTGGCCTACTTCATGGCCATGCTGTCGGCGGTGGTGGCGGTGTTCAACTTCCTCCCGCTGCCGGTCCTCGACGGCGGGCACGTGGTGCTGGTGCTGATCGAGAAGGTTCGCGGCCGGCCGCTGCCGCCGAAGCTCCTGGCGGGCATCCAGATCGGCGGGCTGGTGCTGATTCTGGGGATCTTCCTGGCCATCACGTTCCAGGACATCCTGCGATTTATCATCTCCTAAGGTGCAAGGAAAGGAGCACTTGCCGCAACCGGCGGAATCCGGCATAATCCCGGCTCGCCCCTGTCGAGGCGCGGAACTCGCGAAAGAGCTGCCCCGAATCCGTGTAATTCGCAATAATCCGTGGAATCCGTGAACAACGAATGCGGCATCCTGATCGTCGGCTGCGGCACCGTGGGCGGGGCCGCCGCCGGCATCCTCACCGCCCGCGCCGGGCACCTCGCCGAGCGGGTCGGCGTGCCGCTCGTCCTCCGCGCCGTCGTCGACGTGGACTTCACCCACGCCCGCCAGCTCGGGCTCGACGAGCGGCTTTTCCGGGAAGACCTGGACGCGGAGCTCGCCCGCGAGGACGTCCAGGTGGTCGTGGAGCTGGTCGGCGGGACGACCGCGGCCAGGAGCATCGCGGAGCGGGCGCTCTCGGCCGGGAAGCACGTCGTGACCGCCAACAAGGCCCTGCTGGCCCAGCACGGGCCGGAGCTGTGGGCGCTGGGGCGGGCCCACGGCGTGTGCATCGCCTTCGAGGCGAGCTGCGCGGGGGCCATCCCGATCGTGGCGGCGTTGGGCGGGCCGCTGGCGGCGGACACGGTCGAGGCGATGTACGGCATCGTGAACGGGACGTGCAACTACATCCTCACCGCGATGAGCGAGGGCGGGCAGACGTACGCCGACGCCCTGGCGTCCGCCCAGCAGCGCGGGCTGGCCGAGGCCGACCCCACGCTGGACGTCTCGGGGGCCGACTCGGCCCACAAGCTGGCGATCCTGGCCGGGCTGGCCTTCGCCCGGCGGATCGACCTCGAGAAGCTGTACGTGGAAGGCATCGACCAGCTCCGGCTTCAGGACATCGGCTACGGCGCCGAGCTGGGGTACGTCGTGAAGCTGCTGGCCATCGCCCGCCGACAGGCCGACGGGCTGAGCCTGCGCGTCCACCCCGCCTTCATCCACAGGCGCCACCCCCTCGCGTGGGTCGCGGGCCCCTTCAACGCCGTCAGCGTCTACGCCGAAAACGCCGGGCACACCATGTACTACGGGCGCGGCGCCGGGGCGGCGCCCACGGCGGCCGCCGTCGTCGCCGACATCGCC
>CAZNSB010000231.1:0-8050 GCA_964575155.1 uncultured Planctomycetaceae bacterium
GAGGCCGCGGCCGGTGTTGGCCCAACGGTCCAGACCCTATAAGCAACCGAACCGACGTGACGCCACGCGACAGGGTCGGCAAGAAGACTGGAATCCCATTAGGCCATCAGCGCCGTGGTGGCATTGGACTGATCGTGTTCAATGAAGTATTCTCTTGCCCCGTAACAGTGCGACGATAACATCTGGGTGTGAACCCCCGTCAGGAGGGGATGAGCCATGCGCCTCAAGTCCTCCTTGCCCGTCCTAGCCCTCGCCTGCCTCTCGCTGGCCTGCACGTCCTGGGAGAGACGGCACCAGTTGGAGCGCGTTGCCAAAGACTGGTGCCTGACGATCCGTGCCAGCCAGGTCATCCCCGTCTATCCGCTCACCGAAGACCTCCAGCCCGGCGACGTGTTCCTCGTCCAGACGCCGGTCGAGGAGCAGGTCGAGGTGTACGAGAAGAGAGGTTTCCTGCCCCTGGAACAGATGCTTGTGCGCCTCCAGCCCGAGGAGTACCGGGACTTCTATCTGCACTCCCACGGCATCGGCGACAAGGCCAACACGCCGCACCACTGGAAGTTCCCGGCCGAGGCCGGGAAGAACGCCGATTGGCCGAGCGCGCCTTGGGCCTCGTTCCCCACGTACGGGTTCAGCGTCTCGAGCGGCGCGGGGCTCAAACTTGCCGTGGCCCTCGACGGCATCCCGGTGGCGATGAGCCTGCTCGGGGCCTCCAGCGCCCACGGCAGCATGGCCATCAAAGATGCCCACACGTACGGCGTCGACGGGTACTCGGTCGAGATGCAGGTCAGGCGCTGGGCCCGCACCAACCGCGATTACCTTTGGGCGTTCGAACCGCAGGAGGGCTCCTGGTGCAGGCCGGATCGCCGGTTTTACCTCCGAGTTGTTACCAGGGTTTATCTGGCTCAGTCTGTTCTTGCGACCATCACGGCGGACAAGACGTTCGGTGCGGGCGTCCTGGCCGGGGCGGCCAAGCCGATGGACGTGCCGGAGGCCAAACCGGGGAAGACGATCAAGAACTACAACGCCACGCTCAAGGCCCTGAACAAGTCGCTCAAGTCCCATCCCCTGGCGGCGGACATGATGCCCGGCGGCTCCATACAGATTGTCGCCGCCTCCGGCCGCACGATATCCCTCAATGAGCAGTTCCCCCGGCCGCTGGTCATCGGCTACATCGGCTTCGATCTGCCGATTCTGGGAAACGGCCAACTGGGGCCGCGTATCCCGACGCAGGCCCTTCTTTCCCGGAGTCCGGTCATGCAGGGCACCTTTGCCGGCGGCCTGACCGGCGAAGGCAAGACCGAGGCGTGGTCCGTGCTCAGCACCATCTACAGCCGGTTGAAAGACCGAGCCAAGACGGCGCCCAACTCTGCTCCCGGCCGCATCGTGCCCAGGCTGGACGACTTGGCGGCCGGCATTCCGGATACGCTGGACTTCGCCAAGTACAAGGAGGAGGCCGGCGACCACCTGCATCGCGCCAAGCCCAACGCCGAGGTGATGAAGCTAGACGAGTCCGGCTTCGACAAGGTCATCTCCTACTGGACCCGCCTGCACGAATCGGTCACCTGCCTGGAGCGATTCGTCTCGAAAGGGCTGCCGTTCCACTTCAACGATAAGCCCGCCGATGCGGCCGTCCTTGAAACCCTGCGTCAGGATCTCCAGGCCCAGCAGCAAAAACTCGACGCCTTCGAGCAAACCTACGGCACGAAGCCGGCCGTGATGGAGGCCGTGGACTACTACTGCAGGCTCCTGAAGGGCGAGGTGGAGGAACCGCGATGAACACCGACTACCAGCCGGACACGCCGAAGAAACTGACCGAGCCGGACAAGAAAGTCGAGCGGCTGAAGGCTCTCCTCGGCACGAGCTGGCGCGACAAGGACATCAAGACGGTCGTCCGCGTGGAGAGCCAGGACCCCGACAAGTGGGGCTGGACGGCGTTCTTCGCCTGAAAGCGGGACGGACCCATCGGGGACCCCGCGATGCTGGTCTTCTTCAGCGACATCCACCTGACCGACGGCACCAGCGGCGAGACGATCAACCCCGGCGCCTTCGATATCTTCGCGGATCACGTGGCCGAACTCGCCCGCAAACGCGAGGCCTGCGAGGTCCGCATCGTTCTCCTCGGCGACGGCCTGGACGTCATCCGTAGCGTCCGGTGGCTGAAGAGCCCGACCGGCACGCGGCCGTGGGACGAGCGCGGCGAGCCGCAGGAACGCCTGACGCTCGACATCCTCCGCGCCACGCTGGACGAGAACCGGGAGGCGCTCGAGTTCCTGGCCGACGTGCCCGGCCGCGTTGCTTCCCGTACCGAGGGGCGCGTGCCGGCCGAGAGCGTCCGACTGGATTACGTCCTGGGCAACCACGACTGGATCATCAACCGATACCGCTCCACGCGAGAACTGGTGGCCCAGCGGTTGAACCTCCAGCGGCCGCGTTACGCGGAGGAAGGCTTCCCCCTGGAGTTCCGTTCACCGCCGGACGAGTACAACGTCATCGCCCGGCACGGAGACCTTTACGACACGCTGAATTACGATGCGCAGTCCGGCCGGGACGCCTCGAGCCTGGGCGACGCGATTGTGATCGAACTGCTGAACCGTCTGCCCGTGGAGGTGGAAAACGAACTCGGCTCCTCGCCCGAATACAAGCCGGTTCTGGCGCGCCTGCGGGAGATCGACAACCTTCGCCCCCTGACCTTGGCGCCGGCATGGGTGGTGGAGACCGCGGCCAGACTCGGCGCCGGCCAACCCGACGTGGCGAAGGCCATCCGGCGCGCCCTGCGGCGCTGCATCGACGAGTTCCGGCAAACGCCGGTGTACACGGAGTTCGGGAAGCGACAATTAACGTGGCTCCAGCGGGCGCTGCTTGACGACGCGCTGAATCAAGTGAAGCGCAGCAGAATAGCCTGGCTGGACCGGTGGACGACTTACGCGATGCCGCTTCTGCAAGGAGGCAAGCCTTGGTCGCGGCAGGTTCCGGGGCTCGCCAAATATGTGAGAGGACAGCCCGAGTACGCTCTTGGTGAGCGACACCCCGACAACACAAACCCTAGATACGTCATCTACGGCCACACACACCGTCCCGGCAGTGCACCGCTCGGTCCCGAACCGGGCCGATTCACCATGAACAGCGGTACGTGGCGGACGGTGTGGGAACGGGCCGAGACGGGCGACGGGGCCCGCCACTTCGACTCGTGGAAGGTGATGAGTTACATCGCGGTCTACTCGGCCAAGGAGGCCCGCGGGAAACACCTGTTCGAGGTCTGGAGCGGGAACCTGCGCGACAGGGTCCCGTGACTACGGAATGCGGTATATTCGCACTACACTGGTCTCCGCCGTGCGGGAGCGGGCACCCTTCGGAGGTCCGGTCGTGGAAGAGATCCCCCATACGTGGTCGGAGTGTTCCGGCTGACGTGGGGCATACTCGTTCGCCCTGGCGGCCAGACGACGCTGCCCGTAAGCCGTGCGGGGACTCTCGGCCCCTCGCGAAAACCGATGCAACCGCTTCTCTCTCACCCCGCACCTCTTCCTTCTAGCAGCACCCGACTTGCCCGCAGCCGTATGGCAGGTGCACCCATGCCTTGTAGGTTTGCCAAGAGGGCAGCGATCTGGAGGATCAGCTGGGCAACAACAAGGCGTTCGACGGTCACTTCGTGCCGGGCATGGTAAGGGATGTCAACCATGTGGAGCACGTCTCTTGGTTGACCGTCGAGCGGTTCGGCAGGGGTCCGCCGCTGGTAAAGGCAGCGGCCCTCACCCGAATCTAGAAGCACCATCACCCGGCCGCGCGGGACAGCCATAGGGGATGGCATCTTCTCGGCCATGTCGGCTGCAGTGTATGCGATCTGAGAGCCACGGCGGCAGGAGGATAGAACGCCGCATCTACAGGCTGACCAGCAGGTATATGGGGCGGCTGCGGTTGGCACCGAGGGGCGGATGGTTTATCGGGGACGGCCAAGTGTGTTCAAGATTTCGGACAAGCGCGTCGATAACAGAGGTTAGACCTAACTCAAGCATGCATAGTTGCCGGCCCAGGTGGCCTGCCTTGGGCCATTTTCGTTGACGGCATCCCTGGCCTGTGATTGGTCGAGTTAGCTTACGTCTTCCAGCTGAGCCTTTGCGGAGGGCCTGCGGGAATTGTGCTGGGCCTGGGGGACTGCCTTACTTGGGTCTCCAAGTTCTCGCTTCTCGCAGCAGGAGCGAGGAAGGCGCAGCCCGGCGCGGCGCGTCGTTAATAATATAAGTGGCTGCGCCAATAAGATAGCGGGGCGGCCATATGCGAGCCTTGATCATCCGATGCAGTAGGTTTGAATTCCAGGATACTGCAAGGTCAACGCTTGGCAGCGACGGCGAGGAGCTGCGTGAGCCCCTGAGGGGCGAGCGCTACGCCGAAGCGCCGCTGGTCTTGGTGTGCATAGAGAAGAGCGATGGCGAAAGGGAAGTGCGGAACGCGCGCGACCGGGTTTTTGACCCCTTCCCGATCCTTATGCCAGGCGTCATGAGAGAATCGGGTGTTGATTCGCCGGCTGGGCCGGAGGGAGGGTGAAGGTATTGGGGTTGACGGATAAAGGGAAAAAGGCGCTCGGAATCAGCGACGCCGAATCGAGTCGCCGCGGGGGCGCAGAGCACCGCTACTGGGCGAAACGAATCGCCCGTCAACTTCGAGCAGACGGCTACGATGTCACAGTGGAGGCCCCGCTTGGTGGCGGCAAAGCGGTGGACCTCCTGGCTGCGAAGGGCGGCCGCCGGATTGCCTTCGAGATCGAGACGGGCAAGTCCGATGTCCTTGCCAACGTTCGGAAGTGCCTGGACGCTGGAGTAGACAAAGTGGTTGTGGTGGCCGTCTCGGCGGCCGTGCGGGACACACTGCGGGGCCGCCTAGCGTCGCACGAAAGGGCTAGCGTTCTTACAGGCGGCGAAGTCTTGAACCGCGCCGCCACAGCGCAGACAAGCGCTACGGCGTGAGTCTCGTCAGCGCGCTCGCCAGATCCTTCAGATTGCCCTTGTCCGCGGTGTACACAACGGACTTGCCCTGGCGCTCGCCGTTGACCATGCGGCCCATGCGCAGAAGACCGAGGTGGTGGCTGACCGTGGGCTGCTTAAGTTTCAGGGCTTTGCACAGCGCCGTCACGTTTCTCGGACCCGTGCTCAGTTCGGCGAGGATGCCGAGACGGGTGGCGTCCGAGAGCAACGAAAAGCCGCGTGCCCATTCCCGGAGATCCACCTTCGAAATGCGTCTGCTCTTCCTGGCCATATGCTCGTCCTTTCCGCTTAACCCCTTCATTTTTTAACAGACTAACTGGATGCCTGCAAGGGAAAAACAGGGGATACCACCGCGCGAATGGGGTCACAGGGCGCGCTTCGGTCTTGCATCACGTTCGGGGTGTCCACAAAGCCAACGAGATGCGGTTCTCGGTACCATCCTCGGCCGAACCAGACCATTCTGACAGGGGGACGCGCAACGAGTCCTCGCGCAAGACGTGATGTTGCTTCGGGGCGCCCCATCGGTTATACTAAGCCGTCGTAGCCGGGGAGTCCCGGCTGGACACAGCCCCGCGGTTGTCCCCCCGACCGCGGGGCACCTTCTGCATGCATTTCTCTGCCAGCCCCTGCGTACACGCGCGCTCAACCGGGGCAGGATTCCCAGGGGCTGGGGGCAGGTGCTCCATACCTCACCCCAGGCGCCCTGCAGGCGCTTCGCAAGGGCCTGCGCTGTGAATGCACAGGGTGGACCTGCCCCTCTGAAAGTACACCGCGCCGGAGGGAATCCTGCGCCGCCGAATCCCCCAAGACGCCGGCGAGGCATTCCACGGGCCCCTGCAGCACGATTCCCCTTGGCGCCGCTGATCCAGCTTGGAGGCAACAAGAACCTTGTGGCCCGGGTGATAATGCCTAGAATCGTTATGGTCGGCGTGATGATCCGGTGCCCTCGGCTAAGGCCAGTCGCGGAATCGGCCGGTGGGACGCAAACCCATGGCACATGCGGGCAACGACGCACCTTTGCCCCCTTTGAGCGGGGACGGCGACGCCTCACAGGGCGACCGGCCACTCCGTCCGCCGGACGTACGGGGATACGAGGTACGCGGCCTCTTGGGCGAAGGCGGCATGGGCACGGTCTGGCGGGCGGTCCAGCAGAGCACCCGGCGAGCCGTCGCCTTGAAGGTTCTTCACCTGGGCCGCGCGGCCTCCGAGAAGGCCCTGGCCCGTTTCGAGCGAGAGGTGGAACTGGCGGCCCGCCTGCAGCACGACCACATCGCCCGCGTGTACGACAGCGGCCTCTACGAGGGCGGCTACTACTACGCCATGGAGTTGGTCGACGGCGTACCGCTGGACCAGCACGTGCAGGCCCGCGGCCTCGGTCGCAAGCAGATTCTCGAACTCATGCGGTCCGTTTGCCGCGCCGTTCAGCACGCCCACCAGCAAGGGGTGATTCACCGCGACCTGAAGCCCTCGAACATCCTCGTGACCGACGACGGCCGATCGCACATCGTCGACTTCGGCCTGGCCAAGGCCATCCTGGAAGAGGAAGCGTCGGAGACGGGCGCAACGGTCTCGGTGGGCGGGGAGGTGATCGGTACGCCGGCCTACATGTCACCCGAGCAGGCCGCCGGCCGGGCGGACGAGGTCGGCACGCCGAGCGACGTCTACAGCCTCGGCGTGATCCTCTATCGGCTGCTGACCGGCCAGCCGCCGCACGACGTTTCGGGATCGCGCGAGACGGTCCTGCACCGGATCGCGCAGGGAGAACCGAAACGGCCTAGAAGCGTGGCCAGCGATGTGGACCGGGAACTGGAAACCCTGGTCCTGAAGGCCCTGGCCAGCGAGCCGGTGAATCGCTATTACTCGGCCGGTGACCTGGCGGACGACATTGGCCGGTATCTTTCGGGCGAACCGCTGCTGGCCAGACCCCCTACCCTGGCCTATTTCCTGCGGAAGCGCCTGCGGAAGCATCGCGTGCCGGCCGCCATCGCCGGGGTCTCGGCGGCGGCGTTACTGGCATTGGCCGTGTGGTCGCTCGTCCGGATAGCCGACGAGCGGTCGGCGGCGCTCGAGGCACGGGACGAGGCCCGCAGCGAGGCGGCGAAGGCCACTGCCGTCACGGACTTCTTCACCGAAACCATCGCCGCCAGCGATCCGGCCCAGGGTGGGGTGCGTCGGGTAACGATCCAGGATGTGCTGGGCAAGGCCTCCGACATGCTCGAGAAGGGGTTCGCTGGACAACCGCTGCTGAAGGCCCAAATCGCTCACAGCCTCGGGCAACGGTTCGAGGCGCTGGGCGACCTCACCTCCGCCGAGGAGCACTTTGCCTCTGCCCATGCCCTGCGCCGGAAGCATCTGGGCGAGCGGCACGTCGACACGCTCGCGTCCGCACACGGCCTGGCAAACGTTCTCGGCAAGACAAAGGGCAAAGCCGAAGAGGCGGAGGCCCTGTACGGGAAGGTGCTCGCCGGCTACGCGCAGACGCTGGGTGACAACGCACGCGAAACGTTGCGGTGTATGAACGACCTCGCCAAGACGCTGGCCACCCAGAAAAAGTATGCGGAGGCGGGCCAACTCCAGGAGACCGTGCTTGCGAGGAGTAGACGGGCTCTAGGAGAGGACGACCCCGATACAGTAGGCTTCATGCGAGCGAGCGCTCGGGTCCTGTGGGACGCGGGTGAGCGTGACAAAGGGGAAGCACTTACCAGGGCAGCGGTCGAGGCGAGTCGTCGGGGGCTGGGCTCCCAGCATCCGGAGACGTTGGCCGCCAAGATGGACCTAGCCAACGTCCTCTGGCAGCAGGGCAGACGGGACGAGGCGCTGTCCCTGTATAGGGCCATCGCCGAGACGGAGCGGAACATTCTGGGCCGCAATCATCCCCGGGCCTTGACGTCGTTGCACACCCTCGCGGATGCTCTGGCCGGCATGGGCCAGCATCAGGAAGCAGAGTTGCTCCACCGGAGAGAATTGCAGTTGCGGGAGCAGTCCTCACGACGAGGCCTCGAGGAGATACTGAGGTCCATGAACGAGGTAGCCAACGACCTCTACCGTCGATCCAAGTACGCTGAGGCAGAGGA
>CAZNSB010000232.1:0-8025 GCA_964575155.1 uncultured Planctomycetaceae bacterium
CGAAGCAGTTGTAGATCTCCTCGCTCTTGGTCAGCCCGTCGGCGTGGATGCCGGCGCGGGTGACGTTGAAGTCGCGCCCCACCAGCGGATAGTTGGGGGGGACGGCGTAGCCGATCTCTTCGGCGAAGTACTGGGCGATCTCGGTGATGACCTCGTACCTCACCCCGGGGCTGTGCCGCCCGTTGAGTTGGGCGGCCTCGAGGACCATGGCCTCGGCGGGGGTGTTCCCGGTCCGCTCGCCGATGCCCAGCAGCGCCGTGTTGACCGCGGAGCAGCCGTACAGCCACGCCGTCGCCGGGTTCGCCACCGCCTTGTGGAAGTCGTTGTGCCCGTGCCACTCCAGCCATTCCCCCGGCACTCCCGCCTCGTGGATCATGCCGTGGACCAGCTTGGGCACGCTCCTTGGGAGGGCGGCCTCCGGCCAGGGCACGCCGAAGCCCATGGTGTCGCACAGCCGGATCTTCACCGGGCGGTCGTACTCGGCGCTGAGGGTCATCAGCTCGATGGCGAACGGCAGCACGAAGCCCTCGAAGTCGGCGCGCGTGACGTCCTCGAAGTGGCAGCGCGGTCTGATGCCGGCGTCCAGGGCCGCCCGGGCGATCGCCAGGTACATGTCCAGCGCCTGCCTCCGCGTCTTGGCCAGCTTCAGGAAGATGTGGTAGTCGCTGCAACTGGTCAGGATGCCCGTCTCGTCGAGCCCGGCGTCCTTGACGAGCTTGAAGTCGCTTCCGGCCGCGCGGATCCAGCCGGTGATGCGGGGGAACTTGAAGCCCAGCTCGCGGCATTTGCCCACGGCCTCGCGGTCGCGGCGGGAGTAGAAGAAGAACTCGCTTGTGCGGATCAGCCCGCTCCCGCCGTCGAGCTTGTGCAGCAGCGTGTACAGGTGCACCACCTGGTCGACGGTGTAGGGCGGGCGGGCTTGCTGCCCGTCGCGGAAGGTGGTGTCGGTGAACCAGATTTCCCTCGCCCGGCTGATGGGCACTCCCCGGCCGTCGAAGACGACCCGCGGCAGCTTCGTGTAGGGGAAGACGTCGCGGTAGAGGTTGGGCCGGTGCACGTCTTTCAGCGGATAGTTCTTTTCCTTGTCGGTCATTGCCAGCGTCCCTTCCGCGGGCCCCGCGAGGCCCCCCTATTGTAGGGGCCGTAATCGCCGCCTGTCAAAGGCATTGTGCCGGAGGCCGTGTCCTCGGCCGCCCCTGTGCCCCCCAAGCCCCGGCACTGCGCTGCCGGGGAGAACCGCCGCCGCGCCGTCGGCGGCATTCGCCCGGTCGTTGATCCCGCCCGGTTCTGGCGGTATCTTCGCCACCGACATGAAGGAGAAAACCGTGGAACGGATCACACTCGGTCGAGAGGAGTTTCGCGACAAGGTCCGCGCCTGCTGGCTGGGCAAGAACATCGGCGGGACGCTGGGGATGCCGCACGAGGGCCTCCGCCACACCCACGCCCTGACGTTCTACGACCCGGTGCCGGAGCAGGCCGCCGCCAACGACGACCTGGACCTGCAACTGGTGTGGCTCCAGATGCTGGAGGAGGTGGGCGTCGACCCGCCGCTGCCGCGCTTCGCCGAGTACTGGCAGCGCTACGCCAAGGCGTACCCCTGGAACGAGTACGGTTTCTTCATGCGGAACTACACCCGCGGGCTGCGCCCGCCGGTCGCCGGATGCTTCGAGAACTACTTCGTGGACGAGATGGGCTCACCCATCCGCAGCGAGATCTGGGCCTGCCTGCACGCCGGCGACCCCCAGGCCGCCGCCGCCGGCGCGTGGAAGGACTCCGCCCTCGACCACGCCGGCGGCGAGGGCATGTGGGGTGAGATGTTCTGGGCCGCCGTCGAGGCCGCCGCCTTCGTCGAGTCCGACCCGCTCGTCCTCATCCACGTCGGGCTGAGCATGATCCCCCTGGCCAGCCACATCGCCCGATCCATCCGCGAAGCCGTCTGGTGCCACCAGAACGGGCTGAGCTGGGGCCGGGCCCGCCAGCGGATCGAGAGCCGCTTCGGGCACCTTCAGGCCTGCAACGCCGTGCCCAACATGGGCTTCGTGGTCATCGGCTGGCTGTACGGCGACGATTACGGCGACCGGCTGTGCAAGACGGTCAACTGCGGCTACGACACCGACTCCAGCGGGGCCGCCCTCGGGCCGCTGCTGGGCATCCTGGGCGGCACCGCCGGAATCCCCGACCGCTGGCGCCAGCCCGTCGGCGAGGGGATCGTCCTGCACCAGTTCACCCGCGGGCTGGACGCGCCCAAGACGCTCGCCGAGCTGACCGACCGCACCGTGGCGCTGGCCGAAAAGGCCGCCGCCGCGTCGGCCGAGCGAGGCTTCGCCGAGAAGACCCTCCGCCCCGACGACCTGCTCACCCGGCTGTTCCGAAACGAACGCGCCGCCGCCGCCCGCGCCCGGGACGTCCACATGGGCGTCGAGATGTGCGGCGAAAAGGCCGTCGAGTTCCACTACGGCGGAGAGCCCGTCCTCCGCCCGGGCATCGGGCGGGAAGTCTGGGTCGCCGTCGCAGGGCAGGTCGAGCCGAAGGTCGAGCTGGCCGTCCCCGACGGCTGGAGCTGCGATCGGCTCGGCCCGGCGTGCTTCCGGCTCTTCTCGCCCGGGCCCGTCGCGGACGGAAACGCCGTAACCGTCCTTCTGGGCCGGGGCGAGTCGATCACGTTCGCGATGCTCGGCCCGGGCCAGGCCAAGGGCTTCCCCGCCGGCGACAACGTAGAGAGATGCCCCCGCTGCCACGCCCGCGCCGAGGCCTGTATCTGCCAGAAGTAGCTGGGTGCCATGCTTACGCCGTTCGTAAGCATGCCTGCAGACAGCGCAGGCATGGCACCCGGCCCGCGCCGAGGCCTGTATCTGCCAGAAGTAGCTGGGTGCCATGCTTACGCCGTTCGTAAGCATGCCTGCAGACAGCGCAGGCATGGCACCCGGCCCGCGCCGAGGCCTGCATCTGCCAGAAGTAGGGTGGCACGGCTGCGTCTTTCGCAGCCGTGGGATCTGCAAGGGCCGTGGTCCGGCACGGCTGCCCACAAGGCAGCCGCCTGCCTGCTTGCCGCAGGCAGGCAGGTGGCACCTGGAAACCTAGCAACCCGGCAGTTGCGAGACGATCAGCACGGCGACGCCTGCCGGCAGGCCGATCCCCACCACGAAGGCGACCGCCAGGTGCCAGGCGTATCGTCCCGGGCGGCGCACCGGGTGGGTCCTGGCGGCCCGGAGGGCCTTGACGAAGTACAGCGCCGCCAGCGGGAAGATCAGGTTGAACACCAGGAAGTACAACCCCGCGCGATAGGCGCGTACGGCGTAGTCGTCGGGCGTCAGGGCGCCGGCGGCGGGCTTTTCCTCTTCGTCCGGCGGTTCTTCGCCGGCCGGCTCGTCATCATCCGGGCCGCGCCGGGGCGCTTCCAGCATCGCCTGCGCCTCGGCGGCGTGCTCGGGCAGGACCATCACCTTGATGCCCCGCGGGTGGATCGCCGGGCCCAGATGCATCATCCAGTTGCTCGCCTGCTCACTCAGGACGAAGGCGGGGATCCCGGCCGCCTCCAGCGAGACGCGGATCACGTCGGCCTCGGTCAAAGTCCCGGCCGTGGCCACGACCACCAGGTCTTTTCGGTCAGCGGTTCCCGTGTTGGTGGCCTCCCGGTGCCGGGTCAGTCTTCCGGCTCGACGAACCTGAACCTGCCGCCGTGCTCGGTGGCGATCTGCTTGAGCACCTTCATCGCCCCGGGGCTGCGGTGGTGCAGCAGCACCGTGTAGATTCGAACGTCCTTTTTCTCGTTGAGCGTCCGGAGGAGCTTAACGACCTTGTCGTTGTCGACGAACTCCCCGTCGGTCAGCAGGTAGATCGCCTTGCCGGGCTTCTTGTTCGGCGGCTTTGCCAGCACCTCGAAGGCCCGCCGCAGGGCGGGGAGGGGCCTCGTCTGCCCGCCCGGACGCACGCCCTTGAGGAACTCCCAGGCCGCACGCTTGTTGTCGTCCGTTGCCAGTACGAGCCGGCGCGGCGGGTTCTCCTGCGGCGTGTCCGCAGCGAAGACGATGATGTGGAAGCTCTGGACCGGATAAAGCCGGGCGATCGACCGCACAACCATCCGCTTGACCCCATTGAACGTGTCCAGCATGGAGCCGGATGCGTCGCTCACGTAGACGACGTGATAAACGCGTCCCCCGGTCCTGGGCCGGGCACCGGCGACGGCGTGGACGGCGACGCCGGGCGGCGTGGTTGGCGAAGGAGGCGCCAGCCGGAAATCGAGCTTGGCTTCCCGGCAGGCGCGGAGGACGTTCAGGAACAGCGGGACCTTCGTTTCCATCCCCGTGTGCAGCAGGACGTATCGCACGTTCTTCGACGGCAGCGTGCGGAGGTACGCTGACAGCTTCTTCAGGTCGGCCGGCGAAGCGACCCTGCACCGGCCGGCGGGACCTTCGACCAGCCTGACCATCGCCATGATCTCCATAGGGAGGGTGATGAGGACGTCTTCGACCTTGATCTTGCTGATCGACGTTCCCCTGCTGATCGACGTTCCCCGGCAGGCCTCCAGGACGACCGCCAGCCGGGCCCAGATGGTCTTTTCCGGCTGGCTGAAGCGGACGGCGAGGTGGATGTCGGAAGCCTTGTGGCCCTTCGTCAGGAGTTTGACGCGCTCCATCTTCAGCCGGGTCTGCCGGCCCTCTGCGGATACAGCCTGACCTCGTATCTTGACCTTGCCGTCCGGTTCGATCAGCACGGGGATGCCCGCCTCGGCGGGCAGGCTGGCGGCCGGGCGGGTGGCCGCGGCGGGCTTGGTTTGCGGCGAGGTCCGGGGCGCGGCGGTCCCGGCGGCCGTGCATGCCATCGCCGCCAGCAGGCAGGTCAGCTCAGCAGGCTTCATGGTTTCCTCTTTCGCTTCTCATTTCTCCGGCAGGTCCAGCGCGAGCTCATCCAGCAGGTCGTCGATGCGTTTGGTCTGGTCGTCGGTGAGCTTGAAATCGGCGGCGGCGGCGTTCTCGGCGGCGTGGGCCGGGTTGCGGGCGCCGACGAGGGCGGCGGTGATGCCGGGGCGGTGGATGGTCCAGTTGATCGCGAGTTGGGCCAGGGTCGCCCCGTGGGCCTCGGCGATGGGGCGGATCGCCTCGAGGAAGTCCAGCACCCTGCGGCGGTTGGCCGGGGCGTAATACGGCGACCTGCGGCGCAGGTCGTCCCCGGTGAACTGCCGGTCCATCGTGACCTTGCCGGTGAGGATGCCGAGCTGGAGCGGGCTGTAGACGATCACGCCGACGTTGTGGGTGCGGCAGTAGCCCAGCACGTCGGCCTCGATGTCGCGGCGGAGCATGCTGTAGGGGGGCTGGTCCGAGGCGATGGGCACGACGTTGCGGGCGGCCTCGATCTCCTCGACGGTGAAGTTGCTCACGCCGGCGGCGCGGATCTTCCCGGCCTCGAGCAGCTTGTCCATCGCCTCCATGGTCACTTCCACTTCCGTGGTGTGGTCGCGCCAGTGGCACTGGTACAGGTCGATCACGTCGGTGCCGAGGCGCTTCAGGCTCGCCTCGCACTCCCGCAGGACGCTCTCGGGGCGGGCGTTCTTGTAGACGGTCCGCGCGGCGCCCTCGTTGTCGACGGTGTCGAAGAACTTCTCCCCCTCGGCCTCCTCCCACCGCAGGCCGTACTTCGTCAGCAACTGCACCTGGTCCCGCCGGCCGGCGATGGCCCGCCCCACGACCCGCTCGCTGTGCCCCATGCCGTAGATGGCGGCCGTGTCGATGCTGGTCACGCCGCAGTCGATCGCCTTGCGGATGGCCGCGACCGCGACGTCATCGTCCGTCCCGCCCCACATCCACCCCCCGATCGCCCACGTCCCCAGCGTCACCGCCGAGACCTTCACGTCGCTTTCGCCGAGCTGCCTGTATTCCATGCCTCACTCCCTTTGACCACGCAACCAGTTAACCAGCTAACCGCCCGGCCCGCAACCGAGCTGCCGGCGGCGCCGGCGGACTTGAATTTGGCGGCGGCGCCGGCCGATAATAGGGGCGCGTGCTGGAACGCGTGTTAGGCTCCAGGCAGGTCGGCGAGATCTGCCGGCTCTTGCGGCGCGGGGGGGTGGTGAAGCTCACCCGCGTATGGGGGTCGTCTGCGCCTTTGCTGGGGGCGGCGGCGGCCGCGGCGCGGAATGCACCGGCGCTGTTCGTCTGCACGCACCTGGACGACGCGGACGCGGCGGCCGACGACATCGAGGTCCTCACCGGCCTGGACGTGGAGTTGTTCCCGGCCTGGGAGCTGGACCTGGACAACCCCGCCGGGGCGGCGGTCGCCGGCGCCGATCACATCAGCGACGAGGTCGTCGGCGAGCGGCTGCGGATATGCAGCCTCCTGGCAAAAAGGGGACAGGCTGCTTTTCCGCCAACGGCGGCGGAAAAGCAGCCTGTCCCCTTTTTGGTGGTGGCGCCGATCGGGGCGCTGATGCAGCCGGTGCCGTCGCCGGAGGTGCTGGCGGCGGCGAGGCTGCCGATCGAGACCGGCGGGGAGCTTTCGCCGGACGCCCTTGGTGCGTGGCTGGTGGACGCGGGGTTCGACCACGTGGAGCAGATCGACCAGCAGGGGGAGTTCGCCCGGCGGGGGGGGATCGTGGACGTCTTCGGCCCGGGAGTCAACTGCCCCGTGCGGATCGAGTTCTTCGCCGATCGCGTGGAGTCCGTCCGCCGGTTCGACCTGGACACGCAGCGGTCCATCGGCCAGATCGACGGGTGCGAGATCGTCGCCACCGCCGCCGGCCGGGAAACCGCCCCGGCGAGGACCACCACCCTGCCGGAGTACCTGCCCGCCGAGACCCTCGTCTGCGTGATCGAGCCGGCCGAGGTCGCCACGATGGCCGAGACGCTGCACCGCCGACTGAAGCTGGCGGCGCCGGAGGGGCGGGAGCTTCCCGGCCTGCACGCCCCGGAGGCGATTCTCGCCGGGTTGCGCCGGCTGGCGGTGCTGGAGACGTACGCCGTCGGCCCCAAGGCGCCCCCCGCCGCCGGCGAAGCGGCGGTGGAGATGGGCATCGGCTCGCTTCAGCGGCTGGAGATGAAGACCGACGAGGCGCTGGCCGAGCTGGAGGCCCTCTGCGCCGACAGCGAGGTCCGCGTGTACTGCGAGAACCCGGCCGAACGCGACCGGTTCCTGGAGATGATGGCCGCCGATCACCCCGCCCTGGCGAGGAAGGTGCAGACCGGCGTCGGGCACGTGCAGCGGGGTTTCGTCTGGCCGGCGGAGGGGCTGGTGGTGGTCGGGCACCACGAGATCTTCCACCGGTACGCCCGCCCGCGCCGGCTGCGGCGGATTCGCACGGGTCGGCCCATCGACAGCTTCGTGGATCTGGAGGAGGGGGACACGGTGGTGCACGTGGGGCACGGCATCGCCCGCTTTGAGGGCCTGCGGCAGATCGAGAAGGACCGGCGGAAGGAGGAGTACCTCACCCTGCGCTTCGCCGAGGGGGCGCTGCTGCACGTGCCGGTGACCCAGATCCACCTGGTGCAGAAGTACGTCGGCGCCCGCCGCGCCCGCCCGGCGCTGTCGCACCTGGGCGGGACGGGCTGGTCGCTGCGCAAGCAGCGCGTCGCCCGGGCGGTCGAGGACCTCGCCGCCGAGCTGCTCCGCGTCCAGGCCGTCCGCGCCACCAGTTGCGGCATCCGCTACGACAGCGAGAGCGAGTGGCTGCGGCGCTTCGAGGAGGAGTTCCTGTACACGGAGACGGAGGACCAACTGGCGACGATGAAGGACATCTACGCGGACATGGCCGAGGCTAGGCCCATGGACCGGCTGCTGTGCGGCGACGTGGGCTACGGGAAGACGGAGCTGGCCATGCGGGCCGCCTTCCGCGTCGCCGAGGCCGGAAAGCAGGTCGCCATGCTCGTCCCCACCACCGTGCTGGCCGATCAGCACTACCGCACCTTCACCGAGCGCTTCGCCGACTATCCCTTCCACATCGACGTGATCTCCCGCTTCCGTTCCAAGGCCGACCAGGCCCGGATCGTCGACGCCGCCGCCGGCGGGCGGATCGACGTCCTCATCGGCACGCAC
>CAZNSB010000233.1:0-8007 GCA_964575155.1 uncultured Planctomycetaceae bacterium
GTGATGGGCGTGCCGAAGACGGTGGACAACGACCTGGGGTTTACGGACCACTGCCCGGGTTACGGCTCGGCGGCGCGGTACACGGCGATCTCGGCGATGGAGGCCGGGCGCGACACCGAGAGCATGTGGACGCACGACACGACGACGGTGCACGAGGTGATGGGCCGGAACGCCGGGTGGATCGCGGCGTCGGCGGGGCTGGCCCGGCGAAGCGAGGAGGACGCCCCCCACCTGATCCTCCTGCCGGAGGTGCCGTTTGAGAGAGCCAAGTTCGTCGCGGACGTGGCCGAGTGCCTCAAGCGGCATCGCCGCTGCTTCATCGTCGCCGGGGAGGGCGTCAAGGACGCAAAGGGCGAGTACATCGCCACCATGGGGGGGACGTTCGGGAACGACGCCTTCGGGCACCGGCAGTTGGGCGGGGCGGCCGAGGCGGTGCGGTCGGTCGTGGAGGGCGAGCTGAAGGTGAAGTGCCGCACGCAGAAGCCAGGGACGGCCCAGCGGTCCGCGATGCACTTCGCCTCGGCGACGGACGTGGCCGAGGCGTACATGGTGGGGGCGGCGGCGGTGAAGGCGGCGATGGACGGCGTGACCGGGAAGATGGTCTCGCTGGTCCGGGAGGATGCAGACGGCAAGTACCGCTGCACGACCGGGCTGGTGGAGCTGGCCAAGGTCGCCAACGCCGAGAAGCCCCTGCCCCCGGAGTTCATCAACGACGCCGGCAACGGGGTCAGCGAGGCGTTCCGCGAGTACGCCCGCCCGCTGATCGCCGGGCAGGCGGAGCTGGAGATGGGCGCGGACGGGCTTCCGGTGTACGCCCGGCTGGCGAGGCACATGGTGGAAAAGAGGACGGGGCGCGAGTACCTTACCGGCTGATCTGGGGCTTTTGCGGATGCTGCGATTCGAGGTCTATCGCGACGGCGCGCCCGCCGAGCACGTCGACCTGTCCGGGGCCTACGTCTTCGGGCAGGACGGCATCCCCGTCCGCGCCGACCTGGCGGCGACGAAGGGGCAGGTCCGCTGCCTGAAGCGCACGCCCGGGGCGTGCGGCCTGGCGCTGCTGTGGGACGCCGCCGACCCCGGGCGGCTGATGCTGCCCACGACGCGCCTCCCGGAGCGGAAGAACCCCTACAACCTGAACGTGGAGCTGGCGCGGGCGCGGGTGATGCAGTTGGTGCAGAAGCGGGAGGAGTGGGGGCTGTTCGACTACGAGGACGCCGACGAGCTGAACGCGGAGTTCGACGACGTCCGCCGGCGTTTCGTGGCGGCGCTGAAGTGCGACGCCCCCGGCGAGGCGGCCAAGGTCGCCGACGACGCCCTCGCCAGGGCCATCACGCTGGGGGAGAAGATGGCTTTGTACCACGCGGACATCTTTCTGCTTCGCCGCCGGCAGAGCGCGGCGGCGGGCAGGGTCGGCTTCGGGTGCGTGGCCGACCTGCTGAGCGGGACGCAGCGGTACCGCAACCGGCTGGGGGAGGTCTTCGACCTGGTGGCGATCCCGACGGGGTGGAAGCGGCTGGCGACGAAGCAGCGGGAGTATCGCTGGGAGCACATTGACGACTGGGTCAACTGGGCGGCGACCAACGGCAAGACGATCCACGCCGGCCCGCTGGTCAGTTTCGAGCCGGCGGACGTGCCCGAGTGGCTGTACATCTGGGAGCACGACTACGAGGCCCTCCGCGAGATGGTCTTCGAGCACCTCCACCAGGTGGTCCCGCGGTACGAGTCGAAGGTGAAGGTGTGGAAGGTGGTCTCCGGGCTGCACGCCCACAACAGCTTCAACCTCAGCTTCGAGCAGATCATGGAGCTGACCCGAATGAGCTGCTCGGTGGTCAAGAAGCTCACCAGCGACGCCGAGGTGCTGATCGACCTGACGATGCCGTGGGGGGAGTACTACGCCCGGAGCCAGCGCACCATCCCCCCCATGCTCTACGCCGACATGGCCGTGCAGAGCGGGATCCACTTCGACGCCTTCGGCGTGCAGATCTACATGGGCGTGCCCGTCGACGGGCTGTACGTCCGCGACCTCATGCAGGTCTCGGCGCTGCTGGACGAGTTCGTCGGGCTGGGCAAGCCCCTGCACATCACCGGGGTGCAGGTGCCCTCGGACATCTCCGCCGACGCCTGGGACGCCTGGGGCGGAAAGGCCCCCGCCGGCGACGCCGGTCACTGGCACGTCGTCTGGAACCAGCGACTCCAGGCCGAGTGGCTACAGGCCTTCTGCCGGATCGCCATCTCCAAACCCTTCGTCGAGAGCATCACCTGGCGCGACCTCGCCGACTACGAGGGACACTACCTGCCCCACGGCGGGCTCTGCCGAAACAACATGCAGGTCAAGATCGCCTTCAAAGAGCTCCGGAACTTCAAGGCCCACGCCCTGGCCCCGGTCGAGCCCGCCGGGCCGCCCCCCCCCGGCCCGGAGGGCGCGCCATGAAGTCCACCCGCCGCCTCCTCCGCCTGGGCTGGTCCGCCCAGGACCGCCTGGGGCTGGCCGTGATGGCGGGGGCCTGGGGCGTCTGTCTGGCGTGGGCGTGTGCGGCCCGGCCGGTCGAGCTGAAACGCGCCGCCGCACGCCCGTCGGCCGAGGCGGTTCGCGAGCGGATCGACCCGAACACGGCCTCGGCGGCGTCGCTCCGCCGGCTGCCTTGGGTCGGACCGGCCCGGGCCAGGACCATCATCGAATTCCGCCGGGCCGCGTCGCATCGCCCGGCGTTCCGGCGCGTCCACGACCTGGAAGCGGTCCCCGGCATCGGGCCGGCGACCGTCGCCCGCATCGCCCCGCTGGTGGCGTTTCCGGCCTCGGGCGCGGCGACGGCGCCTTGAGCGACGGAGCTGCGGAATGGCCCGCGGCAAGGACAGCCTCCGGCGGCGGCCGCAGGGCTACCTGGAGCGGACCCATCGCCCGCTCAACTGCCTGGTGTTCGTGCTGCCGCTGCTGGCGGCCTATGAGCTCGGGGCGGCGTTCCTGGGACACAGGCTGCTGGCCGTCAAGCACCTCTACGAGCTGCTGGAGGTCTTCGGCGCCACCGGCCGGCTGCTCCCGCCGCTGCTGGTCGTCGCCGTGCTGCTCATCTGGCACGTCCTCACCCGCCAAGGGTGGCGCGTGGACTGGCGCGTCCTGCCGGGAATGCTCGCCGAGAGCGCCCTGCTGATGGTCCCCCTGCTGCTGCTGATGATCGTCACCGACCGGGCGCTCACGGCGCCCGCCCAGGCCGCCGGCACCGGCTCCCACGCCGCCCTCGCCGGAGAAAAACTCCTCCGAAGCGCCGGCGCGGGGGTCTACGAGGAGTTCCTCTTCCGTCTGGGGGCGATCGGGCTCACCCTGCTGCTGTTCGTGGACGTGCTCCAGGCGCCCCGAAAGGTCTCCACCGCCGCCGCCGTCGTCATCACCTCCGTGCTCTTCAGCCTCTACCACTTCCTCGGGCCGAGGGAATCCTTCGCCTGGGGCATCTTCTTCGCTCGCTTCCTCGCCGGGGCCTACCTCGCCGGCGTCTACGTCACCCGCGGGTTCGGCATCACCGTGGGCACCCACATCTGCTTCAACGTCGTCGCCATCCTCGATCAGCTCCGCCGCGGCACGCTCGCCACCTCGCCGTAGCCGCGACGCGGACACCCATTTGTTACATCGACACATGCCGATGAGCCCATTATATGCCCCCCTTCTGATCCGGGCGCCCCGCCCGTGCATCGCCGGGCCGTCCCGGCCCCGGCCTCCAGTTCAGCCCCGACCCGCCCTTGACATTGCATGTGAAGGGCCAGAAGGGGAGCGGCTCCCCCATCCCGACCCAAACCTTGCCCCAACGCCCGAGCATGCCCAGCTTGCCACCGGGTAAACATGTTTACCCGTCAAATTCCGGGCGGGTGTGCGTATAAGCCCTTTGGGGGCAAGTACGTATGCAAACCCAGCGGGCAAGTAAACGTGTAAACACCCTGGCTGTTTACTCGTCGTAAGTGCTTGCCTGGCAAGCGCCCCGTCTGTAAGGCGTTTACCCATCCCCGCCCCGGAAAAACCGTTCACCGCCGAGGGCGCTGAGTACGCGGAGCGCCTTTTTCTAGAAAAGCTTACAGCAAGAGGATCCGTTTTCAGTAAGTCCTTTTCTTCTCCGCGTCCCCAGCGGCCTCTGCGGTGAACTCGTCCCGCTGAACCCGATCACTTGTCAACAATCCGCATTCCGCAATCCGCAATCCTCCCCCCTCTACCCCTCATGTAGTGCCGTCAGTGCCCATCAGCCGGTACGGCGGGCCAACCGGCCTGCGGGATTCACCGGCAGCGATTCTCCCCAAGAGGTTTCGCCCGGCCGCGCGATAAGTAAACATGTTTACCCGTTGAATGCCCGGCCTCAATTCGTGTAACCGGATTCATGAGAAAAGCTTACGCGCTCTAGGCCAGTCCGCGAACGGGTTAACACCCGGCCGCCGGAAATGACGTAAGTCCTTGCCATTGCACAACTCGCTCGGTAAGCCGTTTACCCGTCGTTCGTTCCCCCGTAGCGATGCCCGAGCACGTCGCGCCTCCCCACGCCACCCCTGCACCCTATGTGTAGTGCCCCGAGTCGCCCCGCCGCCCCGGGTGGCGTGGCGAAATGCGACTTGTCCGGCGTAGCCAAAGGCGAAGCCGGAAGCAGATCCCCACGGCGTCCACCCTTCCCATCCACCCCGCTCCCCATTACAATAGGGACATGGCAACGGGGCGATCCACTACGCCCGGACTCGGTCAGCCCGGCAGTTGTGGTATCTGTCCGCGGGACCCCCAGATATCCCGCGCGCGCGAGGAACTCCTCGACATCATCGAGGCCAAAGGCAAGGAGATCGCCAAGGCGCTGGCAGTATTGAGGAAGGCGAAATAGGAGACGCTATGGCTGAGACCTCACATTACGAAATCTACGCGCAGACGCACTTTTGCGCTGCGCATCATCTGCGTGGGTATCCCGGGAAGTGCGAGAAGCCCCATGGCCATAACTGGACGGTGGATATCTACGTCCAGTGCGACAAGGTCAACGAGATCGGCATCGGCATCGATTTCCGTGACGTGAAGGCGGCGGTCAAGGGCATCCTGGAGGAACTCGACCACACCGATCTCAACGCCCTGCCTCAGTTCCAGAACGAGAACCCAAGTTCGGAGAACGTGGCCAAGTACCTGTACCGGGAACTGAAGCGCAACTTGGAAGCTCCAGGGGTCCGCGTGGCTAAGGTCCGCGTCGCCGAGACCCCAACCTGTGGCGTGACATACTGGGAAAGCTGACAGCGATGACGATGGCGAGGAAGCGCAAGATGCAGAGGAAGGGACCGAGGGGCAAGCCCTCGGGCCACCTCCTCATTCTTGCCTGCTCACAGAGAAAGAATGACAGTCGGTCGCCAGCCCCGGCTATTCATCTCTATGATGGGGTCAACTACCGAGTCTTGCGAAAGGTCCTCCTCGAGCGAGGCTGGCCACCTGGCCTGCAGATCAAGATTCTTTCTGCGAAATATGGGCTGATCGACGCCACTACGTTGATCGAACCGTATGAACAGCGTCTTGATGAGGATACTGCTAGGAAAATCAACAGGCGGACCCTCGCAGAACTGCGGAAGGTGTCTCTACCCGCTACCGTATTTGTGAATCTCGGCAAGGACTATCTGCCCGCCGTGGACGGCTTAGAAAGCGTGTTCCCACGCTCACGGATTACCTATGCCCCTGGTCCCATCGGCATGAAGATGCAGGCCATGAAACGCTGGTTGGAGGGCCTCCGCTATCGGACCGCAACAACCAAGGGATGCTCAAAAGAGGCGCAGTCTTATCTGTATTTCTTCCCGGATTGGGACGACTTCGTCTACGAGCCGTTCACATCCGAGGACGCAGAGACCACGAAGGGAAAAAGAACCTATGCGCACGAGGCCTGTGGCAGCCGCATTCCTTTCGACGGTATTCTCTTGAGCCTCTCTCATATCCATGTTCGCAAGGGTGGTCTTCACAGGCTGACGAACGCCACTGACGGGCGCGTTCGTCTCCGGAGACGATTGCGCATCCCCGGCAACCTGCTGCTCTTCGGGGACTGCGGTGCATTCTCCTATGCGGGTGAGTCCACGCCTCCCTTCACACCGAAGCAGGCGGCGGAACTCTATCACAAGTTCGGCTTTGACATCGGCGCATCGGTCGATCATATCCCCCTTTCTGAAATTCCTCTGCGCCAAGAGGATGGCAGCGTGCAGAGGAAGTCGCTCGCCAAGGCGGCGCGATACGCCCGCATGTATCTCACGCGGGACAACGCTGAGCAGTTTCTTAGAATCTGCAAACGTCGCGGCTACCGCTTCACTCCTCTCGGCGTAATACAGGGGATCGGCGCGCGCTCCTATGTTGAGCGCCTGCACGAGTATCTGGACATGGGGTATGAGCACATCGCCATAGGTGGACTTGTGCCGCGCACGGACAATGACATTCTGGCCATTCTGTGCGCCGTCCGGAGTGCCCTGCAGACGAGGACGCGTGGCTGCAAGGAGAACGCGTGGGTGCATTTGTTCGGAATCTTGCGCCCGAAGCTCCAGCACATGTTCAGGGAACTGGGGGTCTCGAGTTTTGACAGTGCGTCATATTTCCGCAAGGCGTGGCTCCGCTCTGACCAGAACTACTTGGCACCAGACGGCAGGAAGTGGTACGGAACTATCCGCGTGCCGATAAGCACCTCAAGGCCAATGCAGCTTGCAGCGGAAGCCGAGGGCCTTTCCGAGGAAGAGTTGGCCAAGATGGAGCGGCGTTGCCTTGATGCCATCGAGTCCTGCCATGACGATCCATCGGCCAGGGCATCGGTGACGAGGAGCATAAATCAGTACGGGCCGCTGCTCGACCGCAAGAGCGAGGACAACCACTTCGCAGACAAGCATGACCTGCTTCTCCGGGATCGCCCCTGGGAGGATTGCTCGTGTCCGTTCTGCCGTAGTGCGGGCATGGATGTTATTGTGTTCCGGGGCGCAAGCCGCAACAAGCGCCGCGGCCTGCATAACACTTGGGTCTTCTACCATAAGATTCTTCACGGGAAAAGCATCCCCAGTAGAGATTGATGACGGTGATTACATGGGCCTTGAAAGCAATGCTACCGCCTCAGATCGCACAAGGGCTAACTGCGGATAGCAGGAGATAATGCATGGTTCCCAACGGCGATCAGTCAACGCAATTGTCCACGCGATTCTTCGACATCGTTGATGCTGTTCTCGCGCAGGAGGATCGCCAGCCCTTGCCATCTGTAGACGATGGACCAGATCGTTCGATCATTACGGTGCGCGACACAGGCCGTGTGCTCCAGATTCTAGCTGGCCCGGGATCCGGCAAGACTGAAATGTTGACATGGCGGGTCCTGTATGAGCTTTTTGTTCTCCGGACTCCTGCGGCCGAGGTAATCGTCACAACGTTCACTCGACGAGCCGCTACGGAATTGCAGGTACGGCTTGTGGAACGTTGTGACGGTTTCTTGGATCAGGCTCGGAGGTGTGGAATTGCCATTAGTGATCCCCATGTGCACGATGTTCGCATCGGCACGATCCACAGTCTCTGCGACTCACTGCTTGCGGAGTTTAGTGATAACTACGTGGCAGATGGGATCCAGCTCATCGACGATATTGAAACTACTGTGAGGCTGGCACGCAGTTACCGCTTTGTTCTTGGCTACCGGAACCCACCCGGCGGACCAAGACTGGTGAACCGGCTCCTCGGTTATGAGGAACTCGTCGGGCTCTTCCGGCCTCCATGGGAGCAGCAAAACTGGCCAAGGACCAATATGGAGCGGGTTAGCCTTATCAAGGCCATGATTGCTCAGCAGATCGAAACTTGGGAGCCTCGATGCGACGGAACGCCACGGCAGAATAATGGGATAGAGGATGTTCACGGCATTTCGGGGCTTACTGATGATCTGGCAGAACTCGAGAGACGATGGCGGGAGGATCATCTGATAGCGAACAATCTAGTTGATTTCGCTACTCTTCAGAAGCTCTTTGTGGAGCATCAAGCTGGTCTTACGACACACTTCAAGCACGTGTTCG
>CAZNSB010000234.1:0-7993 GCA_964575155.1 uncultured Planctomycetaceae bacterium
ACCCGGTCCGGGTCAACGGGCAGGGCCCGCTCGGCCCATTCGAGGAAGGCGACGATCCGCCGCTGCGTGTGAGGGTGGACCTTGCCCCCGGCGTAACCTTTCAGCGTGCCGTACGCCTCGTGGTACCCGTACCACCCGCTGAAAGGCCAGTCCTGCGTGCAGAGCTGCACGCTCCGCCGCATGAGCTTGTGCCGCGGGCGGGCGTGCGTCCACGGCGGGTCGTACAGGTGCAGCTCCACCTGCGCTTGGTGCGAGTCGGGCAGCTTCTCGGGGATGAACACCGTCCAGTTGAAGTACATGTTCTGCCGGGGCGCCAGCGGCGGGCCAGACCACTGCACGTACACCCAGCGCGTGCCGCGGTGGTCGAAGTACGGCCCGTGGAGCCCCCTGCCCTGCTTGAGGGGCATTCCGCGGCCGGCGTGCTCGTCCACCGGGCCGACGGCCGCGATCCTCTTGAGGTTCTCCACGCCGCCCCGACAGGCGACCACGGCGTAGTAGCGCTTGCCGCGTTTCCCGGGTGTATGAACGTACAGCCCCGTCCCCGGGGCCAGCGGGCCGGCTTCTTCGGCGATGACCAGCCGATCCAGCGGGTACCGGTCCATCCGCTTGCTGTCCGGGCCCCAGGTGTACATGTTGCTGTTGTGCCTCAAGGCCAGCTCGCCGGTCTCGTCGCTCTTGAGCATCGCCTGGGCGATCAGGTACTCGATGTTCCGCCCGTTGACGTTCCAGCACGAGCCCGGGCCGACCTCGCCCAGGCATTCCGCCTCCGGAAAGCTCTTCGCGTCGATCGGCCTGCCGTGGGCGTAGACGCGGTACGCAACCGGCTCGGTGGTCTCGGCCAGGGCCTTGCGAAACTCACCCCAGGTGACCTCCTCGGCCGAGATGGGCGGGTCGGGCTCTTTCCAGGTCAGGAATGTCTGCCCGGCCCGGTGGGATGCCTTCAGGTCGGTCACCGGCGCCGGGGCGGGCGGGCCCTCGCCGTCGTAGGTCACCTCCAGCCGCGTCCGCTCCTGCTCCCATCCCGGGAAGCCCTTCACGAGAAGCGTCATGTCCCCACCGGCCTGGAGGGCCGCTCTGACCGCCGCGGTCGCGTCGAAGGCGTCGAAGCCCGGCCCCGCCAGCGGCAGGGGCCTGCCCGCCGCCCTGCTGCCTACGAAGACCTCCACGTCCTTCAGGAGGCCCTTGGGATCCGCGAGCTTCCCGCGACAGGCGCGAAGGCGGGCGCGATAAACCTTGGCGCCCTTGGCCAGCCCGGTGAGCTTGACGGTCAGCACGTGCCCGCCGCGGGCGGGGGCGACGGTGATCGCCTTGGCGTTCGGACCCTCCGGCCCGGCGCTGTAGCTGGTGGTGGCGACGGCCGAGAGCGACGCGGCCGGCCACAGCAGCAGTGCCGACAGGAACGCCGAAGTGAATCTCCTGGCCATTCTTCGCTCCTTCCGCCGAAATGCCGATTCCATGGGGCACACCGGCCGGCACTCCCGCCCGAGAGGGCTCTCTCAGGTGAGAACCCCTGGTCCGGGCTTACGTTCCGCTTCAACCGCACGCGCCCCCGGGCCGCGCCGGCGCATCCGGCAGCGACGGGCCTGAGCAGCGGTCTGCGAAACGGCCAGCCGCCCCTCGGGTCTGAGCCTCAGGGTCGAAGACGCGGCTGGCTGCTTCGCAAACGGGCAGTTCATACAGCCGGACCCCAGAAAGGGGCGGTCACCCCTCTTCGTCTTTGCGCTCACAGCGCCAAGTGCCCGTCGGCGCCCAGGTGCGGGCAGGCGGCGAAGGAAAGCATCCGCAGCTCGGCGAAGCCCTCGTGGCGGCGCGGGCCCATTTGCAGGTGCGTCATGGCCGTGCACCGGTACTTCGTCGCCGCGTAGAACTCCGCCAGCGGCAACTGGAACAGCCCCGCAAGCAGCGTGGCGTTCTGCCCGCCGTGGGCGAAGAAGGCAAGGATGGGCGAACGGTCCTCGCCGCCGCAGCACCGGAACTTCCGGCCTTCGCGCCGATAGCCGTGCTCGGCCATGATCGCGTCGAAGCCGGCCAGCGACGCCTCCAGTTGCCCGCGCATGTACTCGGCGATCCGCCCGCCGAAGTCCACGTCGTCCTCCAGCTCCGCGGCGGAGGTGGTCCACGTGGAGTGCCCCACGCCGATGTCCCCGTTCATCTCCGCCAGCCAGTCCAGGGCCACCGGAACGAGACCCCGTCCGAAGGCCACCGCCTCCATCGTCAGCCGCGCACGCGCCAGCGGGCTGCAATAGATGTGCGTGATGGGCACGGGGCGGAGGTACTCGGCGAGCCTCTCGGCCTGCTCGAAGCCCTTGGGCGTGAGGATGCTGTCCCTGTCCGGCTCGGCGTGGCGGATGAGATAGATGTCCATTCGGGGTTCCCTTGGCTCCGTGAAACCTTCAGGCAGATCCACTGCGTGTAGAACCTGGCGTCGGCCAGGCACGGGCTCGGTCTTCCTTGCCCGGCGCCGCGCTCACTTCAGCGGGGCGACGGTGATGTTGTCAAACGCGGCCGGGCCCTCGCAGCAGACGCCGACCGTGCCCGATTTCAGCGCGTCGTCCGCGGCCGTCAGCACCTGCTCGCTGTTGAATCGGGCGGCGATCTTCCCGCCCCGGACGGTGACCTCGAAGCGATCGACCTCGAACGACTCCGGCCGGCGGCCCCAGTGCTTGAAGGTGCCGTAGGTCTTCGGATCGACCGCGAGGGGCTTGATGGTCCTGGCTTCCGAGGCGAGGACGGTCTGCTTTCCCCCGGCCCGCTTGAGAAGACGGAAGGTCGTGATGGTCTTGTGCTCCTTGCCGACGCGCTTCCGCTGGACGCTCTTTTCGAAGCGGTAGTGGTTGTCGGCGTCGGCGTAGCGGAACACCACGCCCTGCACGCCCCCGAGCCCGCCGGACTTCCTGTCGGGGATTCGGTCGGCCGTCAGGACGTAGTCGGCCCAATCCGCCCCCCCGTCCCAGACCATGGCCGTCGCCGCCTGCCCGCGCTGGATCAGCGTCCCCACGAAGCCGGTGCTCTTTCGCGTCACCGACCAGGCGGGACGCCGGCGCCGGTCCTTCTCCCCGTCCGCCGCCGTCGGCATCACGCTCCATCCGTCCGCCCACTCGTCGTCGAAGTCCTCGCACCACGCCTCGCCCCGGACGCGGACCTCGACCGAATCGCTCTTCCCGCCGCTCTCGGCGGCTACGGTGTAGGCGCCCTCCGTCCCGGCCGAGAACACACCCCCCGCGTCGATCTTCGCTGCCTCGGAGGCGGTCCACGTGACCTTCGCGGGCAGCGTTCGGCCCGAGGCGTCGCGGACGTCGGCGAGCATCCGCACGGGCATGCCGGCCCCCACCCGCACCGAGCGCGTGCGGACCTTCACCAGGTGGGGCGCGCTCGGCCGGGGAGGCGCCGGGTCCAGCCGGGTGAAGCAGACGCCCAGGACCGTGAAGCCCCGATCGGGCTTGGGGTTCTGGTCGCCGTGGCGGGGCACCGGCTCGTTGAAGACGTTGTTCTCCAGGCGGAAGACCACGCGGTGGCTGCCGCCTTCGGCCAGGTCGAACCACCAGGTGTGGGCGTAGGGCTCGGTGGAATCGATCTGCCGGTCGCCGATCTTCCTGTTGTCCACGGTCAGCCCGATCAGCGGCCAGGCGCCGTTCTGGAAGTAGGCCTTGGTGGTCTCGACCTCGACGCGGTAGGGCCCCGGCCGGGGGAAGTGGAAGACGTCGTCGAACCCCCCGCCCCACTGCGTGTACAAGCCGGCGCCGCGGAAGCCGGCGCGGTTGACGAAGTCGGTGACCTTGAACACCCGCCCGCTGCGGACCACCGGGATGACCTCCGGGGCCTTGCACCGGGCGACGTAGTCGGCCCAGCTCAGCTCCAGCTTCGTCGGGCGCATGTGGTGGCGGGCGCGGCCGGTGGCGAAGTAGGTGATCGTGACCTTCCCGCCGGTCTTGACGGGCGGGGGCTTGGCGCCGCCGGCCGGCGTGATGACCAGCTTGTTGCCCAGGACGTCCTTGTCCACGAAGAACTGCGGCACGGTCAACAGCCCCTTCTCGTCGGGGGCGATCACCCCGGCCTGAAGGACCTCGCCCGTCGAGACCCGCACGTTCCGCCACTGGTACTTCTTGCCCCTTGCCACCTTGAACCTCTGGAGCCGGCGGGGGGTCACGTCCACCGCCCCGGTGTGGACGCGCGAGGGCGGCAGCGACTGCCCGTTGAGGCTGTAGCCCTTCTCGTGCATGTTCAGGGCGACCTCGAAGCGGGCGGGCTCGTCGACGAGGTCGCACTTGACGGCCGCCCAGGCGCGGACCGTCTCGTCCGTCGGCCGGGGCCGAAAGACGTACGCCAGCGGGCGCTTCGCATCCGGCGGCGCCGGCCGAGAAGTCGGCCTCTTCTTGTCCTGCCGGCCCCGCCAGGGGAGCATGAACGGCCGCGCCGGACGGTGCCACTCGATGAAGTAGTTCAGCGTGCCCCGCGGCAGCAGCCGCATGCTCTTCACCGGCACGTGACCGCACGTGGCGTTCGTCAGCGCCAGGTACGCCTGGTCTCGCGGAACGGCCTTGTTCCGCGGGGCCGGGGCGTCGCCGATGTCAACCCACACCCAGTCCCCGCCGCGCTTCTCCTTCGCGATCTCCCACAGGAACTCCGGATACCCCATCGCTCCCCAGGAGTCGGCCGAGTCGTAGTTGCTGCTGTGGCAGAGCACGATGAAAGGCCACTCCTTCAGCGGGAACTGCCGCGAGTACCAGATCGGGTCCATCCAGTCCCACGGGCTGAACCCCTCCGGATTGGTCAGCTTCCACTCGCGCAGCCCCACGAAGATCTCCTTCCCGCGCCCGCCGCGGGGGCTGTTCCAGAAGTATTCCTGGGACGCGGCGACGCACGCGAAACGCTCCCCGTGGTGGATGCCGAACATCATCGCCCCCGACTGGCCGGTGGGGACCACTCGTCCGGCCAGCTCGGGGTGCTGGGACAGGACGAAGTCCAGCTCGAACAGGCGGCGGTTCTCGAGGTACGGATGCACCGTCGCGGTCCGCGGGTCCTCGCCCGTGTCCATGGTGTCCATGTAGCCGTAGATGTTGTGGGAGAAGAAGCCGGGCGCCCCCCCGCCCCCGGCCGGCGGTGTCCGCGAGCCGTAGTACAGCTTCGCGTAGCTCGCCTCCCACCCGCGGACGCCGTAGACCCGCCCCGGGGGGAACGGCGCGTTGCGGGTCGGCGGCTGGTAGCGGGTGTCCATGCGGACGGCGGCGCCGCTGCCCCTGGTGCTGATCTGCCAGTAGTGGCAGCCGTAGCCGGCCTGGTGCCCGTCCGTGTACAGCCAGGGGTTCTGCGCGGCCCCGCGTGCGGGCTTGCCGTCGTGGGTCAGGGCGTGCCCGGTCGGCACCTTGAACGAGAAGCAGAACGCGGTGGACGGGGTGTTGTGGAACCCGGCCGCCGGGCCGCCCCAGTAGGCGTACTCGCGGATCTGCATCGGCCCGTGGCGCCCGGCGTGGTTGAAGACGGCCTGCAAGACGGGCCTGGGCGCCTGGACCTTGACGGCGATCGGCCCGACCGAGTTGGCAGCAGAGACGTCCCGGCGGTTCTCGTTGCCGTCAACGACGGCCGTCACCGCAAAGCAGGCCGGGCCCGCCCGGCGGACCGTCTGGACGAACACCCCCGTGTCATCGGACAGCTCCGGGCCGCAGACTACCCGCAGGTCGCCGTGTCGGCCCTGGTCCTCGGCCGGGGCGTGGACCTTCTTGAGGAGGTCCGCCCCGCGCCGGGCGGCCCACCCGGCGTCGATGACGAAGTTGAAGCGCTCCGGCATGGCGGCGAGGTAGCGGGCCGGGAAGGCCTTGCGGTCCTCGCCCTTCTTCGCGGGCCGGAGCTTGCCATCGCGGACGAGCGTGTTGGCGTAGAACTCGATCGCCCGGCTGTGCCCGCTGCCGATGGCGGTGACCGACCGGCGGTAGTTGAGCTGGCTCAGCCGGTGCACCTCCCCGAGCAGCTCGGCCCGGTCCAGGTTCGCCGCCGTGATGGGCTCGGCGCTGCGGTATACCCCGAACGTCTGGTCGTGGAAGGCCACCGGCAGCTCGGCCTGCTTCCAGGTCAGGAACACCTGCCCGCTGCGATAGACCGCCTTCAGTCCCGAGACCTGCCTCGGGCGGTCGGCGTTGGGGCCGGCGAAGGTCACCTCCAGGTAAGGCTTCAGCCACGCCCGGGAGGGCTTGCCCTTTTCCGCCGGGGCCGCCGGAAACGCGAAGTTCGTCAGCAGCCCGTCGTTCTTCGCCGCATCGGCCACCCACTGCTTCACCGCCGCCGTCACGTCGAACTCGAACAGCCAGTAGCTCTGCGCGTTGAACGGATACCGCGTATCCAGCAGCTTGGCCTCGTCCGGCTCGCCGCCGGCGTAGACCTTGAAGCCGGCGAAGCCCTTCTCCTTCCAACGCCCAAAGCCGAACTCGCGCGAGCCCGGAACCCAGAACCGCAGCAGCGCCCGTGCCACCTTGGTGTCCTTGCCCAGCCCGGACAGGTCGAAGCGGATCCTCGCCCCCCCCGCCTTGCGGTCGTAGCTGTGCTTCGTCACGCCCGTGACCTTGCAGGAATCCTGCTCGCCGAAGCGGACCGTCTGGAGGCTTTCCGCCCCGGCCGCCGGCCCGGCCAGCAGACAAACCCCCGCCACGCACGCCCAAACCCTTGAGTTCATCATCGAGTCTCTCCTGGAGCCACGTCGGCCTGGAAATCCTACCCGCTTGAACCCCGCTTGTCAGGGGCCGATTCGCCCTCGCCAAATCGATCTCCGTCCCGGCGGACCCGCCCGGCACGCACCGCGCATAAGACCGGCCGCCCCTGGCGCACGAACCCACTGTCGGGAGGTCGGCATGCGCCATCGAGGCGGCCGGAAACGTCCGCTGCTGTCGGTTGTCCCGTGAGGGCGAGCTTACCGCCGCCGCGCGCTGCGCTGGCCCGAGCGGGAAGCCGGCTGCCGGGCCGGGCGCTTCTTCGCGTCCCGGGCGCGGGCCTGCCGATCGCGATCGGGCTGGCGCTTCGCCGGCTGCGGGGCCCGGACCACGGCCCGCCTCGGCTGCGGCGCCCGCTTGGCCACGACCACTCGTGGGCGCGGCGCCGGCTTGACCACGACCCGCCGCGGACGCGGCGCCGGCCGCACCACCACCACCCGGGGGCGCGGCGCCGGCTGAACCACAACCACCCGCGCCGGCCGGGCGTAACCGGCCGTGTAACGCCCCTGCTCGTAGTAATGAATCCCCTTGTGCCGCCGGCACCCGCCCAGCAGCATCCCGCCCGCGACGACCACCGCCGCCGTCAGGAACCACAGTCCACTCTTGCCTGCTGATGCTTTTCTGTCTTTCATGGCCTCTTCCTTTCCTGGCTCAGGCGGCGGCCAACCCGCCGCCTCGTCTCTGCTACCGGTATAGTGGCCGAAGGCGGCGGCGCGGTTACACCCGCAGGGTGACCAGGAGCGGAATTGCCCCGCCTGCCCCCCGGATCGGAAAGGGCGACAATCCCCATCTACTTACGTTCAAAACGCTTACGGCGCCGGAGCATGGGCAGTCCGCACAGGACTACCAGCAATGCCGTGGCCGGCTCGGGCACCGGGGCGGCCCCGCCGCCGTCCCAGCCGAAGTTGTTGGCCAGGATGGCCAGGTCCAGCACGTCCACCTTGTCGTCGCCGTTGAAGTTGGCGTCCCCCCATTTCGCCCCGCCCATGCCGAAGTGGTTCGCCAGGATGGCCAGGTCCAGAACATCCACGTGAGCATTCAGGTTGGCGTCGCCCTTGTGGGCCGAGGCCAGCAGCACCACCCACGCCGCGGTCACCCGCCGGGCGCTACGGGTCGCCGACGCCGGCAACGCCGCCAGCGCCTCCCGCCACAGGCCCAGGGAGCTGACGCGGGCGATCCGCTGCATCCGCCGACGCAGCGCCCACACCGCCGCCGCCAGGACCACCGGCAGCGCAATCAGTCCCCATGGCCACTGCAATGTCATGTCCCCACAAGACTACACCCCTCGCCCGCGG
>CAZNSB010000235.1:0-635 GCA_964575155.1 uncultured Planctomycetaceae bacterium
GGAGCGGTCCGTCGCGGGGAGGGTCCTCCCGCCGGCGTCGATCTGGCAGATCAGCCCGCCGCGGACCGACGCGAAGATCGCCGGCGGAGACGAGTAGTGCTGCACCAGGAAGGCCACCGTGTTGGCCCCCGGCTTCAGCGCCACCGCGTGCGTGTCGTAGTAGGGGTGCTCCGGGTGACCCCGCGCCGGGCCCGAGCCGACGTGCTCGCCGTTGACCCAAAGGCGGTAACGCGAGTCGGCCGCGCAGCGAAGCCGCCCGCGGCGTACGCCCTCACCCGCGCGGAAGGTCTTGCGGAAGTAGGCGAACTGGCACGGGCGGGCCGTCCGGCCCGGCGACCAGATCCATTTCGCCCGCCATTCGGCGGCGCGGCGGCTTGGGCTCATGCTCGGGTTCCCTTGGCGTGGGGTCATTCGATGCCGGGCAGGATTTCTATGTCGGCGGACGCGGCCGCTTCGCGGGCCTTCGCGCCGGCCGGGAAGACGCTCAGCGTGTACTTCCCAGCGGGCAGGTGGGCGGTGTAAAGCACCCAGCGCGTCTTCCAGCGCTTGAGGGCGCCGACGTCCTGGCGGGCGTGCTGCCTGCCGGCGGCGTCGGTCAGGACGGCGGTCCACTTCCGCTTGGACGGGTGCTTCAT
>CAZNSB010000235.1:645-7973 GCA_964575155.1 uncultured Planctomycetaceae bacterium
CACCAGCACGGTCGCCCAGTTCTCCCCGACGGGGCTCTGGGGCGTTTCGGCCAGCAGCGTCGGCGCGCCCTCTCGCTGCGTGGTGTAGTCGAGGAACTGCCTCTCGCCGACCCAGAAGGGGCCGAAGTACTCCGCGTGCAGGATCAGCGGCGGGATTTCCTCGACGGGCGCGGGCACGGCGCGGGTTGCGATCGGCTTGCCGGCGGCGGCGGCGACGGCGCGGGCAACCTCCCATCGCTGCATGCGGTACCGCCGCCCGCACCAGACCGTCTCGTGCAGGCCGTACCGGCCGATGTGGTTGAAGTTGCGCTTCCGCTGGAAGTAGTAGTGATCGAGGTTGGGGTTGATGCCGTCCTTGAGCTCCCGGAGGCAGGCGGCGGCCTCTTTGCTCTTGGCGGCGAGCTCTTCCAGCGTCCGCAGGTAGCGGTAGTCGTAGATGCCGTCGCGGATCTCATAGACGGTCGGGGCGGGCAGGAAGAGCCCGGCCCTGGCGACCGAGCAGAAGGTGTAGGCGGCCGGCCCGAACTTGCAGTGCCCGTGGTGGGCGTAATAGACGCGTTCGGCGGCGTTGTGCTGGGTCTGGATGACGCGGTGGCCGATGCCGCTCCGCCACAGCCAGAAGCCCGTGCTGAAGCGCATCCGCCGCCCCTCGCGCCAGCCCGTGTGACGCGGGCCGAACGAAACGATCTTCCCCTGCCGGCGGGCGCGGGCGATCATGTAGGTGCGGTAGCTCTCCGGCCAGCGCCAGTCGACGTACTTGCTGTGGTCGGCCCGCTGGACCTTCAGCCCGGCGGCCGCGGCGGCCTTTTCCACCGCCGCCCTGCGCTGCTCGCCGCCGGTGTGCCAGATCGTGTTCATGCCCACGCCGCGCATGAAGTCGTACAGGTGCGGGCGGTCGGCCCCCCAGAAGTCCCACGCGCTGCCGTAGGCGAAGGCGAAGGTGGTGCGCTTGGGCTCGGCCAGCGTGAACGGCAGCACGCGGAGGATCACCTCGACCGATGAGGTCTTCCGCCGGCCCACGCGAATCTCCAAGGCCGCGGAGTACAGCCCGGGCTTCGCGCCGGCGGGGATCGGCAGGCTCATCCAGAACCGCCTGGGGTACCGCGGGGGGATGTTCACCGTCTCGAACGGCATCAGCAGGCCTTCGCTGACGTAGTTGAAGCACTCCGAGTGCGTGCTGGTCACCGGCGTCAGCGGGCGGTACGACACCAGCCGGACCTCCACGTCCTTGCCGCGGATGCGGTCGGGGCCCTTGAAGTCCTTCACCGCGACCGAGACCTTCTTCAGGTCCGTCAACGGGTACAGCCCGACGGCCCACTGGACGGTCTCCCCGGGCGTGCCGAACGCGACCAGGCGGTCGCCGACTTCGTTGGGCAGGGGGACGCTGTCGGGTGTCATGAGGTCGTGGTGGTGGCGGAGGAAGTGGAGGTAGCCCCTGTCGGCCTCGGCGGGGGTGGGGCTGAGGGCCTTCCGCCTCGCCTCGGCGATGTCCGGCCAGAGGTACTCCTGTGGGCAGATGACCTCCTCGCGGTTGTACAGGGCGAAGACCCGCCCCAGCTTGCCGTGGTGGACCTTGTTGTACACGCGGCGGACCTTCTCGCGCAGCCAGGCCAGTTCCGGCGCGATGAGCTTGGCCTTCTCGGCGGGGTGGATGATGATGTAGTTCCAGACGGAGTCGCCCCCTGCCCGCACTCCGCGGGGCAGGGGGGGTCGGAGGAACTCCAGGTCCAGCGCGCCGTCGGCGACGCCGGTGGTGAAGGTGACGGTGCGAAAGTAGCTTCCTTCCTCGTACAGGCCCCACAGGTCCATGTCGCCCCGCCAGTGGTCGGTGCGCTCGTTGCGGTACTTGAAGGCCCGCCGCCCGGCCTCGCTGAGGCGGGGGCGGTGGTAGACGCGCTTTCCCTCGGCCCGGATCTCGAGGTTCAGATCGGTGTCTCGCCGCCCCCAGTAGTTTCCGGTCATCGCCTCGACGTTGTACCGGCCGTTGGGCAGGGCGACCTTGAACGTCGCCGGCGCCCGGAAGCCGTCGCGGGTGAGCGAGTCGTTCATCGAGTGCAGGTCCCCCCCGTGGGTGAGGCTCCTGCCGGCGGTGAAGCCGTAGCCCTTGCTTTCATCGTAGGCCACGCTGCCGTAGGTGAACCCGGGGCAGTTGAAGTGCCGCACGCCGAAGTCGAAGCACCTTCCGAACTTCGCCAGGTTCGCCCCGATGGTCTCGCGCTCCATGCGGAAGTTGTCGAAGTGCAGCGTGACCTTTCGGGGCGTGCTGAACTCCACGCAGGTGGCGTCGTAGGGGTCCACGAAGATCGCCGAGGATTCTTCGCTGGTGACGGTGAATTCATTCCACCCGGGCGTTAGCGTGAGGTTCTTGACCAGGGCGAAGGTGCGGCTGCGGTCGGTGACGGCGTATCCGCCGAGCATTCGCATTTCGACCTTGACCGGCTTGTCGGCGGGGCTGAAGACGTCTCCCACGAGGCAGTCGAACCATCCCAGGCTGTTGGCCTCGGGCCGGCCGCCGGCGCCGGGCTGGTTGAGGTTGTTCCGCAGGCTGATCCGCAGCGCCCGGTCGGGGCGGGCGAACGTCGCCCCCAGGGCCGACTTGCCCTCCCGCACGTGCTTGCCCGAGAGCCGGCAGGCGATCCCCGAGCCGCTCGGCTCGAACTTCTGCCGCTGATACAGGGCCGTGTCCCACACCTCCACCTGCGAGGTCTCCGGCACGCCGGAGAGGTAGCTGACCCGGCCTTTCTTCTCGAAGACCTCCTTGCCCTCGAAGCCCTGGATGAGCAGCGTGTACCGGCCGACGCGGACGGTCGGCCCCTGCCCGGCGGCGGGCGCGCGGTCCGGGGTCAGCGCGCACGTCAACAGGACGGTCCATGCGATCGCGGCGATTCTCATGTCGGTCTCCAGTGCCGGCCTGTGCCGGCGGGGGGTCATTCGTTTCCCGGCGGCGGCTCACCCAACTGGCCCAGGTGGGTCCGGGTCATGGCCCCGCAGCCGACGACGCCCAGGCGAACGGCGCTCATGTGCTCTCCCTACAGGCTCCACGGGCTGCGGGGGGGGCGCCCGGTCAGCCGGTTGGCCTCGTCGTCGCCGGGGAACTCCTCCTTGACGGGGTCCCACTTGAGCTTCCGCCCCAGGTCCATGGCGATGTTCCCGAGGTGGCAGACGGAGGCGGAGCGGTGCCCGATTTCGACGTTGGCGGCCGGTGCCTGCCGGGTGCGGACGCAGTGGAGGAAGTCGCTCATGTGCCCCCGCCCCGAGCCGTAGAGGTGGACCTCATCCGGCCGGAGCTGCGACTTCGCGATGGATTTCGGCTCCGACCTGCACCCGTCGGTGATCCAGCCTTCGGTGCCGATGAAGCGGGCGCCGTGGCCCTTGTGGGTGCAGATCAGCTTGACGCCGCTGCGATAGGTGTACTCGATGCGGAACTCGAAGAACACGTCGTAGAACCCCCTCTTGTGGCGGATGCCGGTGCCCTCGATCTCGACGGGCCCGCTGTCGTCGGCGCCGATGCCCCACTGGGCGACGTCCAGGAAGTGGGCGCCGAAGTTGGTCATCTCCCCGCCGGAGTAGTCGCGGATGAACCGGAAGTTGTAGTGGCAGCGCTTCGGGTGGTAGGGCGCCCACGGCGCCGGGCCCAGCCAGAGGTCGTAGTCGAAGCCTTCCGGGACCGGTTCGGGCCCGCCGAGCCCCGGGCTGCCCGGGCGCCGCCCCAGGCCGACCTCGACCCGCAGCAGCTCGCCGATCCGCTTGTTGCGGACCAGCTCGCAGGCCCGGCGGATGGTCTTGCTGGATCGCTTCTGGCTGCCGCACTGGAGCACGCCGCCGTAGCGCTGGACGGCCTCGGCCATGGCCCGGCCTTCCCTGATGGTCAGGGTCATGGGCTTCTCGACGTAGACGCCCATGCCGGCCTTGATGGCGGCGACGGAGATGTGGGCGTGGTTGTGGTCGGGGGTGGCGACGACGACCGCGTCCACGTCCTCGCGGGCCATCAACTCGCGGTAATCGTTGACGCCCGCCACGCCCTTGAAGGCGCCGCGCTTCGCCCGCTCGGCATAGGCCCCCGCGGCCTGGTCGAGGCGCTTCCGGCGGACGTGTGCGTCCACGTCGCAGATGGCGACCACCTGGACGTCGCCGCGCTTGAGCAGCCCGCCGAGGTGCCCCCCGCCCATCCCGCGGACGCCGATGCTGGCAACGTTGATCCGCTCACTGGCCGGCAGCACGCCAGCCCCGCCCAGCGCGGCGGAGGTGACCACGTACGGGGCGCCGATGGCGGCCGCCGCCGTCTTCAGGAATGTGCGCCGTGTCACGCTCGTGTCGTGTTCCATGTGTCGTCGCCCTCGGGTCGCGGAGCCCCGGTGCTCCTGGTCTCCGATACCCATGGAACCGTGCCCGCCGGCCGAAGTCTCGCCGAGAATGGAGGGGCGGTCCCCCGCCGGGAGGCACCCTCAGGCCGAGGCGCGCTCCTGGATGGAGTCGAGGTGGCCGACGGCGCGGGCGTTGAGCTGGGCGGCGTTGGCCTCGTCGGTGTCGAGGTGCATGTCCAGGCGGTACTCGGGGCTGACGCGGACGGCCACGTCGCCGAAGACCAGCGAGCGTTCGCCCTCCATGCGGACGCGGACGAGGTCGCGGTCGCGGACGGCGAACTCCATGGCGTCGGTGGGGGACATGTGTATGTGGCGCATGGCGCAGATGACGCCGCGGGGCAGCTCCACCCGGCCGGCGGGGCCCTCCAGCACGATGCCGGGGGTCCCGTCCAGGTCGCCGGACATCCGGATGGGGGCGTCGATGCCCAGCTTGAACTGCTCGGTGCGGGCGATCTCCACCTGGCTGGCCCGACGCGCCGGGCCGAGCACCCGCACCCGGTCGATCCGCCCCTTCGGCCCGATCAGGGCAACCCGCTCCTTGCAGGCGAACTGCCCGGGTTGGGTCAGGTCCGCGTGCCGGGCCAGCTCGTGCCCCCGGCCGCACAACGCCTCCACGTGCTCGACGCAGAGGTGAACGTGGTGCGCGGAGATGCCCACCGGGATGGGCTTTGGGTGGCGGCGCATGACGTTCGTGACCGCCCGCTGGGTCACCGCGCGCACGGCGTGGCGGGCGATGGCGTGCTGCTCGTTGCTGCCGACGGCGAGGAGGGCCGCCCGGCTCTGCCCGGTGGAAAGCCTGACCGCCTCCCCGGGGCCCACGCGAGCCTGGCGGTTCCTCCTCTCGTCCAGCCGGATGCCCATCCACTCCAGCCCCTGGCAGATCCTCGCCCGCAGCCCCGGGGCGTTCTGCCCGACGCCGCCGGTGAAGACGATGGCGTCGGCCCCGCCCAGCAGCCCGATGTACGCGCTGAGGTACTTGCGGGCGCGGTGGCAGAAGACCTGAAGGGCGAGGAGGGCGTCGGCGTTCCCGGCGTCGGCGGCCTCAAGGACGGTCAGGACGTCTCCGGAGATCCCCGAAAGCCCCAACAGGCCCGATTCGTTGTACAGCCGCTCCGCGAGCTGCTCCGGGCCGAGGCCCTCCCGGGCGAGAAGGTGCAGCACCAGCCCCGGGTCCACGTCGCCGCTGCGCGTGGCCATCACCAGCCCCTCCAGCGGCGTCAGCCCCATGGAGTTCTCGACCGAGCGCCCGTGATCGATCGCGCACACCGAGGCGCCCGTGCCCAGGTGGCAGACGACCAGCTTCAGGGCGTCGAGGCTCATCCCCAGGAACGCGCACGCCGCCCGGGCCGCCCCCTCGTGGCTGATGCCGTGCCCGCCGTAGCGCCGGAGCTCCTCGTCATCGGCCAGCCCCTTGCCCAGGGCGTAGCGGGCGGCGGCCGGGGGCATCTTGAGGTGGAAGGCGGTGTCGAAGACGGCCACCTGGGCGACGGGGTCGGTGAGCTTCCGGCAGGCCTCGATGCCCATGAGGGTGTAGGGGTTTTCCATGGGGGCGAAGGCCCCCAGCCGGGCAATCTCACCCTTGCCCTCCTCGTCGACCACCGCCGGGCCGTTGAAGCCGGCCCCGCCGTGGCAGACGCGGTGCCCGACGGCGCTGAGCTGGCGGGGCGATTCCAGCACCCCGCCGTCAGGGTCGGTCAGCGCCTCGATTGCGGCCCGGACGGCCGCGTCGTGGGTGGCGGGACGAACGCGGCCTCGGCGGGGGCCCCCCGGGCCGCGGTGCGTGTGCACCGCTGTCGGGCAGTGTGCTTGTGACCTGTTGGGCCGGACAGGACCTGCATGTATGTGCTCGCAGTCGGTCGCACGCCAAACGCCCGTACAGTCAGGGCACGCCAGGGCGCGCGACGCTCCTTGACCATCGGGCCGATTATAACATGCCCACGGCCCTCTAGCAAGTCGGTCTCTGTCACGGGTCGCCCTTGCTGCTCGGGGCCGATCGCCAGTTGTGTGTCACGACACAAACCGCCAGGACGCGCGGGCGCCTAGGCATAGTCCGCTGGCGTACCCCACTGCTCGACGCGATCGTAGACCGGACGGGTCGAGTGAAAGTGGACCCAGACCGGGGCTGCATCGAGCGCGGGATGCGTCGCATAGAGGGCACGGTCTCCATGGCGAAAGGCCTCGAGTACCAAGGGCAGTTCGTGGCGAAAGATTGCATCGCGCCAGCGCGCGGTCCCTACGACGAGTCCCCCACTGACGTGGCAGTGGACGTGTAGCGCCAGGCCGGCTTCCCCCTCCTGCCACTCGGCCAATACCTCGTCGCGCATAAAGCGCGTGTACCAGCCGTTCACCTGGGCACGGTCGTACGCCGCGCCGATCGTCAGGTAGAGCTCGCCAGTCTGGTCGGAATGCGTCAGCGTGTAGCGGCGCGGCACGACGGGCCCACGCGGAGTTGTCTCGGCGGTGTACCGGACGTGAAGCTTGGCAGGCTGCAGCCGGTTCATGGAAGCGGCTATGCCTCAGCAATCTCGTAATCGTACGTGATCTCGACCACGTCGCGCAGCGTGCCGCTGACGGAGCAGTATATCTCCTCAGACAGCTGGATCGCATCGCGTACGGCTTTCTCCTGGAGGCGCCTGCCGCGGCCGATATAGTGCACGTGTATCTTGCGGAAGCGCCAGGGCGGGCCCTCGTCTTGCTCACCGCTGACCCGGACCTCCAGGCCGGTCAGCGGCTGCCGCTTCTTGCGCAGGATGTTCACCACATCGTAGGAGGTGCAGCCGCCCAGCGATACGGGCAGCAGCGAGGAGGGATCCATGCCGGTCCCGTTCTCCTCGTTCTGCGACGAGATCACGACTGCGTGCCTGGTTTCGTCGATGCCGACGAACTGCTCCTTCTCCAGGCAGCCCACGCGGACTTCTATGGCCATGGTAAGTCCCTTCTACAGCTGAGGGACCCGATCCTGCG
>CAZNSB010000236.1:0-2218 GCA_964575155.1 uncultured Planctomycetaceae bacterium
GGTCCAGGACGTCCACGTCGCCGTCGTGGTCGAAGTCGCCCTGCCGCCAGCCCTTGCCGGAGGCGCTGGGGTCGAAGTTGTTGGCGATGGCGGCCAGGTCCATCACGTCCACGTACAGGTCCATGTTGGCGTCGGCCTTGATGGTAACCTCGACGGTGACGGTGCCGGTGGTGGTGCCGGCGTCGTAGCCGTACTCGACGGGCCCGCCCAGGTCGAAGCCGCCGTAGCTGCCGAACTCGACCTCGCCGAACCGCTCGCCGCTGGTGACGAGGTCCTCGTTGCACTCCAGCACGGTGAAGAGCTGCCCGTGGAGGTCGTCCTTGAGCGTCATGGCCGTGCCGGTATCGACGACGTCCACGCGGAGCTTCCCGCCGGAAAGGTCCACGTTGCCGTTCACGACCAGCTTGGCGTTCTCGACGGTGAAGACGGTCGGCGTGCTGTAAGCCGATCTGATCCCGGCATACAGGGTCGCCGGCCCGCTGCCGGAGGTCAGGTTCACCGTCCCGCTGATCCGCAGGGCGCGGTCGTAGTAAGGGATGATCTTGCTGCCCTGGCAGGTCAGCGTGTAGCTGCCGTCCTCCACCTGGATCTGCCCGTCGCCGGTGAGGTTGTTGCTCAGCGTCCAGTCCTGGGGACTCCAGTTCCAGGCGGCCGGATTGTTCGGGTCCGGCTGGCCGTTCTGGAGGATGAACTTGCAGTTGTAGCTCGGATTGCCGCGCACGGTCAGCGTGCCGTTGCCCTGGGCCCCGTCGGCCGTCAGGAAGCCGGTGCATTCGTCCACCTTTACGCCGCTCAGGCCTGAAGGGTCGAACACGAGCTGTCCGTAGTTGTTCGCGGCGTTGGTGAGGTAGTACCGGCCGTTGGTGCGGTAGCCGTCGGCGAGCATGGTCACCACCTCCGTGCCATTGCCGGCGATCCGCCCGTCCACCACCAGGTACGACAGCCGGCCGGCGTCAATGGCCGTGAGGGTCAGGTCGTGGCCGTTGAGTGCGATCTCGCCGCTGAAGTGCTGGAACTTGTCTCGGTTGCGGGCGCCAAGGCCGGCATCGCCCTCTAAGGTGATGGGGTTTGCGATGAACACGTGCGTGCCGGTCTTGATCAGCACGTTGCCGCTCTGGATGGTGACGGGGTTGGTGGACGCGCCCAGGGCGTTGGCGTTCGTCAGACCGACCCCACTGATGGTGTCGACGGCCCACGACCCGGTGAAGCCCGTGTTGTCGCCGCCGAGCCAGAACCCGGCGCCCTTGTCCGTGTAGGTCAGCAGGACTGTGCCGGTCCCGACGATCCTGCCGTTGTACGTGCTCCACTCGTAGTCGTTGGCGTGGTTGTTGAGCTCGAACACCTGGTTGGTGCCCGATATGGTCCCGCTGGTGATGATCCCGCGGTCTTCCGACCACCGGATCCGCCCGCCGGTAACCTCGATGTCCAGCCCCGCCGCGGGGGCGGCGACGAATATCTCGCCGCCCTCCAGCAGCCACTTGGAGGGATTGAGCTCGGTGGCGGTGGTGGCCAGGGCGGCGCCGATCTCCACCGTCCCGCCCTGGATGGTCATGGTCCCGCTGCCGAATGCGCCGTTTGCCTTGTGAACGGAAGGGCCGCTCAGGTTCAGCCAACCCCCGGTGAAGCCGGGGTTATTGGTTTCCAGCCACACGTCGTCGCCGCCCTGGCGGGTGATCATGCCCCCGCCGCTTACCCCGCCTCGCAGGCGCAGCTCCTCGTTTTCGTCAACGTTCGTCTCTATCGTCGAGTCGGCCGTCACCTGGATGGCGCTGTATATGTTGCGGGTCGTGTTGAAGGGATTGACTAATGTCCCGCCCGCCAGGGTGATGGTGGACACGTTCGCCGCCTGAAGGTCCATGTCCATCGTAACGCGGTTGCTGTCAACCGTGGCCGTGTCCGGCCCGCCGGCGGGGCTGCCGGGGTAGTAGCCGGTGGTGACGTCCCAGGTCGCCGACGTCGTCCAGTTGCCGTCGTCGTCGTCGTCGTAGTCGGCCGCGACGGCCGGCCCGGCCGCCACCAGCGCGCACAGCACAATTACCAATGTGCTCTGCTTTCTCATCTCTTCTCTCCTTTTCTGCCTCACGTTGCCCTTGTGGAGAACTGAACCCAGAAACGAATTAGAGGCGCCCCCGCCTCCCGTTCCGAAAAGGCCACATCAAGGCGGCCGGCCCCTTCTCTTCTCGACCGCCGTATTATACCACGCCCCCCCCCCCCCCCC
>CAZNSB010000236.1:2228-7936 GCA_964575155.1 uncultured Planctomycetaceae bacterium
AAAAATGAGAAATTTCGGCGTGGTTCAGCCCCATTCCGTGGGCAACAAGTTGCCCACCCTACCTGGCTGCAAGCCGGGTTCCGTGCCCCGCTTATGATTCGGCCGGGTGGCGTGGCGAGATGCTTCAGCAGATCGCCACGTGTTTTCGGTCGAGGCGGAGGGGACAGTCACTTCTCCCGGCCTCTGGGCTTGACCTTTCCCAGGTAGAACTGGGAGTCGGCCCAGACGGACAGGAACGTGGGGTCGTCCTCGTCCGAGTCCAGCCGGGTCACGAGCTTCAGCTCTTTGGCGTCGCCGAGGCCGTCGGCGACCAGGTATCGAGAACCATGATCGTTGACGCTCATCATGCCGCTCTGCACGATGAGCTTGTCGTCCGCGTAGATCTCGAAGTTCACGCGGCGGTGGTGATTGATGATCTTTCTTCCCTTGGCGTCGTTGGCGATGCCGACGTGGGTGGAGAAGGCGGTCACGCCGCTGCCGGTCAGGTCGTACACCGTCTCGTGATGGGGGAACACCCACATGCCTCGCGAGTACCGCTTGTTGCCCATGATCAGCAGCACGTAGGACTGGCTCGTCACGAGGGCGATCTGGCCGTAGGCCTCGCCGAAACGCGGGCGAGGCCACTTCCCGATATGCACCCTGCCAAAGTCCCTTGCCACACCCGTTTCAATGACTGTCCCCTTGGCACAGACCACGGTGGACTTCCAGTGCTTGTTCATGCTCTCGATCTTCACGATCTTGCCGTAGGGCATGTCGTTTTCATCTCTGGGCCTGAGCAGGGGAATCACGAACGTCTTGGACAGGAATCGGGTATCGACCATGCCGCCCGCGGCGACGAAGCGGAACTTGTTCTCGTGGACGACGGCCTTCTTGTCGGGGGGCGTGGCCGTCAGCTTGACGGCCTGCTCGATTCCGCCGGCCAGCCGGCCGGAGTCAGGCTCGATCCTGATCCAGGGAACGGGGCTCGTCAGCTTCCAGTCGAGCTTGTGCGGGGTCTTGTTCACGACCCGGAACGTCCGCGTTTCGGATTGGCCCACCTCAAGGTTGAAGTGCGGATGGTCGTACGTGATCTGCACGGGCGCCTCGACCTCGGCCGTGATGCTGAAGGGGTACTGCCGCCCCGTGGCGACGTCCGTCACCGTGATGGTGCCCTTCTCGGTCGCCCCGGGCGTCAGGTGAGCGCCATCCAGGTCGAAGCGCAATTCCTCGAAACCCAGGAGCTGCCCGCCGCCTCTGGCGGGGACGATCCAGTTGTGGGAGGTCGTGGCCTTCCAGGCGCGCGGCCGGCCGGTCCAGTTGCGGAGCAGGAACGAACGTGACGTCTTTCCCTTGGCCGCCACTTTCGTCTTGAGGCCTGTTTCGTTGATGTCGACGCCGACGGCGTCGGCGACCTTGGCCGCCATGTGGAAGAGCCGCCGCGACGAGGCCCGCCAGTCATGGACCCAGTCGTACAGCGTGTCGTTTCGCAGCCGCGGCTTGATCATGATGGGGCCGATGTGGTCGCGCAGAGCGCCGCGCGCCTCGGCGGCCAGGCCGTCGGGCAGGTTCCTTCGGTGCAGGGCCTGCTCCATGAAGATACGTGCCTCGGCTTCCTGGATGCCCTCAAGCAGGGCTTCGTAACGGGCCGAGGGCTCGGCGCCGCTGGCGCCGGGCCAGGCGAGCATGTGGCAGGTCCGGCCTGGATACGCCCAGTCTGTGCCGCCGGCGTAGCCGCTCATCCAGTCCCTGTTGAAGCCGTCGAAGCCGATGCGTCCGATGCCGCTGTAGCCGCAGCGAAGCGCCAGCGCCGGCATGGCCCGCCACCGGACGGGGTAGGCGGCCCCGGTATCCATGTAGTTGCGGGGCGCCTCGACAAACAGGTACGTCTCATCCGTGGTTTTCCAGCCCAATCGGCTTCCCAGGGTCGGGGCGAGCTCGTAGACGGCGGTGAAGAACCGGATGATCCGGCGGGAATGCCCCCCTCCCCCGGCGCCGCCGCGATAGCTGTGCCCGCTCGCGCACCAGTAGTGGTTCGGGAAATACTGCCAGAAGTATCCGATGAGCCCGGGATCCGCCTCCAGGTCGCCGGCGTGCCCCCAGTGGACCGATTTGGCCAGCCCCTTCTCTTTCATGTGTGCAATGAGTGCGGTGGCGAACTTCTTCCACGTCAACAGCCGGCCGAAGGCGTCATGCTGCCATTCCAGCCGGAGACTCTCTGTCTTGCCCGTGGACTCGTCGTAAACCGGGACCGTCGCCCGCGACCCGCTCCTGCACGCCTGCATGACGACGAAATCGATCACGCGGGGCTTGCCCATGTGCTTCACGGCCAGGTCCAGATACCGATCCAGGATCGAGTAGTCCCACGTCAGGGCCCCGTCGGTCTTTCGGATCCACCGGATCATCGAGTCCTGCCAGTTGCCGAACTCCGTGCGTTCAAGGACCGGGATGTGCAGCAGGTCGTTGCCCACCCTGTCGAGCTGCCTGAAGCTTGGCTCGAGCAGCCTGAAGTGCTCATCCGACCAGAGCGGCACCTTGTGATAGACGGGACCTTCCCAATCGCGGGTTCCCGGCTTTGCCTTGGCCTTGGGCGGAAGCAGATAGTGATTGGCGATGGCGTAGGGGTGGTGCTCCAGGGCGACGTCGGTCTTGAACTCGCGCGGATTGGGCACGCGCCACCCGATGGCCTCCACCTCCACCGGCACGGTCACGGGCTCCATGCCGGCCGCCTCGATCCGGAGCGAGCCGCGGTAGCGTCCGGGCGTTGTCTCCAGCGGCACCCGCAAGGACAGCCACACCGGCTGGGCCGTCTTCGCGGGCACCCGCTCCGGCAGGTCCGGGCCGATCTGATCGTAGAACAGGACCTTGCCGGCGGCCTTCTGGAACCAGTTCTTCTCTTCCCTGTCGGGCTTGGGCACCAGTCCGCAGCGGACCGCAGCGTTGTACACGTATCCGGACATGCCCCTGTCGTTGTAAGCCCCCTTCCATTGGCCCAGTTGGCGCAGCTCGGGCAGGCCCAGGCCGACCATGCTCGTGACGGTGAAGGCACTGGAGGGGATCGTCGCATTTCCCTTCTCATGCCGGAGATCGCCGAGGGTGGCCTTGAGCTGCTTGATTTCGCGCTCGGCGCGGACGACGACCATTGCGGAGAACGTCCCGTTCAGTGCTCCCACGATCCGCACCTTTCCGGTTGGGAACGTGGCGGGGCGGGAGTCGAAGCTGTAGATGCGCGTGTGCATGTCCTCGGCCCAGACCTGGAGTCCGTCCCTGGTCTTCGCCGCCCGGGGCAGCGTGCCGGATGGGTCCGTCAGCTCCAGATCGATCAGCTTGGCGTGCGGCCACGCGGTGGAGGAGCTCATGCCGCCGCCCCATTTCCGCCCGCGCCGCGTGGGGTACCAGATACAGGGATGGTGCCGGCTTCCGCGGATCTCGACCGCCAGGACGTTGCGTCCCTTTCTGAGCAGCTTGGCGGGAACGGCCACGGGGGCGAGCTTCCGGTCCCGCGCTTGCTTGATTCGGTTCCAGCCCTGCTTGTTCAGGAATACCCTGGCTTGCCTGCTCGGCATGGGCGAGCGGAAGTTGGCCAGACGCACGTCCAAGAGCCGGTCTCTGGAGCCGCCGGCGAAGCGCGTGGTGATGTCCGACACGTGCTGCCGGCCGGTGGCGGCCGGCGTCTCCTTGCGAAAGGCAAGGTACGCGTCCTGGTCATACGGTTCGGCGGCGGTGTCGTCGCGAATTTCGCCTTTCGGCAGGTGTCCCCGCACAAGCTCCACGCCGTTGACGAAAATGCGGGCACCGCCGCGGTAGCAGAGGCTCAACTGGAGGCCCTTCTTGAGCGCGGCCGGGTCGGGAACCGTGAAGTGCGTCCGCAGGAAGAGGTTCCAGTTGCTGACGCTCTGCGGGTAAGGCCCGTTGGGATTCATGTCGGGCGTCCACCGGACGACCATCCAGCCCTCATCGTCAAACTCCGGCGCCATCCAGTTCGGGGGCGGGAAGGCCTGCGGGTACAACGAAGCGACCGCCCCGGGGAAGACGCTGAAGGCGTCGCCAAACGAAAAACACGCCTTGTCGCGCCAGTCCGTCTTGGGGCCCCAGTCGATCTGCCTGGCCTGCAACAGGGCCTTGGTGGTTTTTTCCAGCCTCTTCAGGGCGTTCGGCGTCAGACGTTGGCTCTTGAGGACCTTCTCGTCTCTCAAGTAGGCAGGCTCAATGCGCAAGGGTCCCCTCACCGCGAACAGGCGCCACGGATCGGAGGCCCTCAAGATCACCTTGCTCTCATCCTTCGTGCGCACCACCTTCACGGATGGGACGTCCGGGGCCTCGACCTGTATCCCTTCACCCCTGTATGCGACCGCGAAGTAGTTGCTTTCAAGCGGCGTCCCTTCTCTCCCGTGGCTCAGTTTGACCAGCAGCACGTTCCGGCCGGCCTTGAGGTCGCCGTAAATCATGAATCGGGTGTACCTTCCCGCGCTCTCTCCGGGGTACGTCTTGTGAATCCGTTGACCGTTCAACCACAGATCCGCCTTGACGGAGAGGTTTTGGTAGAGTGAGTATTTGACTTCGAAGCACACCTGCTGGTCTTTCGATGAACGCAGGACGGAGGCCAGATAGGTGGATCCGGGGGATCGGGGAAAGAGCGGGCGAAGACTCTGGCTCGATCCCTTGGCCTTGTTCCACCTGACCTCCCCTGCAATGCCCTCGTAGCCCGCGGCGAAATCCAGCTTCTTCACCTCGGCTTCCGCTTCGTCGTCCAGGGGGCGGAACGGACCGACAGAGGCCCATTTGTCGATCGCCTTGTCGGGGAAGGCGCCCGGGCCTCTTTCCAGGACCGGCGGCAGCTTGAACTCAATGGGCAGCTCCGTTGTCTGGTCTGCGATGATGTCGACCTCAAAGGTCTTCTTCGCCGGCTGGAAGGCGGGGTGCCACACCTCGACCACGTGTTTGCCTTCGGGTATGCCGCTGATGGAGAACAGACCCGTCCTTTCGGGATCGCGCCTATACTCCTCCCGAGTCACCGCCGCATAGGGATTGCCCAGGATGAGGAGGTAGGCCCTTTGCCAGGGGTGGCGCCGGCATCTGAGATGATAGGCGCCCGGCTCGAAGATGCGGGGGAGCTGCTCCGGCGCCGGAGCCTTCATCTTGAAGTTCAGGCCGTAGTGCTCTGACGGGAAATCCGGATCGTGGTATCCTCGGAGGTGAACTTGGCCGACGACCTTTTCCGTACGGGCCTGCACGGCCTGGAGGCGGCAATCGTAGAAGCCGAGATTCACGAACTGGATAAGATGCCCGGGGCGGGAGCATCCGATGTTGAACCAGCTCGGATTGATCACTCCCTCGCCCTGAGGTTTGACGGTGCAGATTTGGTGGTTGCGGTAGTTGATCTGATAGCTGACGGGGTCCAGGTGGGGGCGCTTGCCCGCCTTGACGCCCTTGAGCATGACCACCGCGCCGGCGACGCCGTATCGCTTCTTCTTTTCGGAGAATTGACCCAGCCAGACCGGCTTGTGAGGCTGCCGGCTCTGATAGTAAGCGACTTCCCCCTGCTTGGGATTCTGAACGGGGAACTCGTCCTTCACGTCCACTGGAAAGGGCGGCCAGAGCCTGACGGCCTTCTCGGCCGGGATGTAGCACAGCCCCCGAAGCGTGCCCCCCGGCATCTTGGGGTCGCGCAGATAGGACTTGAGCCTCTCGGCCTTTTGTTTCCGCACGGATTCCTGAGAGACCAGGACATC
>CAZNSB010000237.1:0-7934 GCA_964575155.1 uncultured Planctomycetaceae bacterium
TGGACGATCGTGGCGTTGTCTGTCCCCGTCGCCCGCAACGTCGCCGGCTGGGGATCACCCGGCGCCGTCAACTTCGGCAGGGCCGCCAGCGCCGCGGCCGTGTCGGCGACGGCCACGCGAGAGTACCGCTTCATCGTCAAGCGAGGGTCGCTGTGCCGGGCAAGCTCCATCATCACGCGGGGCGATACGTTCGCCCGGCAGACCGCCGTGACGTATCCGTGCCGGAGACTGTGGAAGTCCAGGCACAGCCCGGCCGAGTCACGCGGCATGAGAAAGTCCGGGTCATCGGCGCGGCCCTGCCGCTCGCCTTCGCTCCGCGCATCGGCAATCCACGCCGCGCGGGCATCGGCCATGTCCGCCCGCAACATCCGGGCGGTGCGCTGCACCGGCAGCGGGAAAGGCCGTTCGGCGTCCGCGAAGGTCAAGTAGTCGGCCAGCATCGGGGCGACATCCGCGGGCAGGGGTTGAACGTCCTGGCGCCGATGCTTGCTGTAAGCCGCCTCCACCGTCACCGTCGGCGGATCCCCGTCCAGGTCGAAGCTCGTCCCCGTCAAGGTCCGAATCTCGTTCGCCCTCAGCCCCGAGGAGAAGGCCAGGGCGTAGGCGGCGGCGCGGGCCGCGCCGTTCATGCCGCACCGCGTCGGCGCCTGCCGCGTCGCCGGCAGGAGCGCGGCCATTTCCGCGGTCGTGAAGCCGCGCCGCTGATGCCGCTTGTCGGTTTCGACGTTGTAGCCTTTCAGCCCGACAAGGGCATCCTCCGCCGTCCGCCGCTCGCGGTGAAGCCAGCGGGAGAATTGCTTGAGCGCCCGGACGTAGTGTTGAAGCGATTGCTTGCTCAGCCCGTGGGGTCGCGCGGCGGTCGGGGCGGCCAGGGCCGCAATCGCCGCTTGAACGCGGGCCGCCGACAGGTCGCGCAAGCATCGGCAGCCGGCCCGTCTCAGCACGTCGCTGCAACGCTGGCCGACAAGCCGGCGCTGCATGGCCGACACGTCGCGGGCCGCCAGGTCCGCCAGGAAGTCAGCCAGGTGTCCGCCCATCACCTTGTTCGCCGCGTCAAGCTCCACCAGCGGGCGCAGCCCGCCGGCCCGCTCGCGGTCGATCAGGCCCGCTTTGGCCAGCCGTTCCCGGAAGTCTGCCGGCACGGCCTCCAACCAGCGCAGGAGTTCCGCCGGCAGGGCATCGCCGCTTGTCCGCACGGCCAAGAGCCTTTCCACGTTGCGGGCCAGGCCCTCAGTTGCCCGCCTGTCGGTCAAGCCGGCCAGTTGCCACCGCCGGCCGTCGCCGTCGGCGAAGTCCAACCACCAGCGCGAGGAGTACCGCCGCTTGCCGTTAGCGGCCTTCCAAGTCGGCTGATAGAGTCTCATGTCTCACCGTGCCTTTCCCGGCCGGCGCTTGGGCCGCAGGACCAGTTCCAGGCCCAGCGCATCGGCCACCTTGGCCACCGTTCCCACATCGAGCTTGGTCTGCTTGTTCACGAAACGGCACAGGGAGGATTCCGTCACGCCGGACATCCTGGCCAGGGCATAGCGGCTCTTCTCGCTGCGCCGAATCGCCCGCCGAAGCTGCTCAAGGACGCCTTCCATGACCTTCACCTTACTGTATCCTTGCCTAAACGCAAGGGCCTTCCCGCCAGATTCTCACGTTTTTTGTCGGGCCGACCTCACGGCGCCCGGGCGCGTGCCGGGCGGCCGGTCCGCCAGCCGTGGAAAGCTCCCCGGTGGCGCGCAACAAACAAAAAGCGGGTTCCGAGCTGTTCCCGTCGCCCCCTCCCGCGGCCATTGCCGGGAAGGAACCATTGGGCCATAGGCCGGCGCGATATATGCACGCCCGTCGATATCAGCCGGGGGGCCGGGGCAACAGGCCCCCAAGCCTCTGTGTCCGCCGCTCGGCTCGCCCACGTCAATCCACCAGCCCGAGGTCTTTGGCGGCCTTGTACTGTTGCGCGGCCACGTTACAGGTGCTCCATTCGCCCAGCATCATCGACTTATGTTCGTGCCACAGCCGCTCAAGTTCTTCGGAGATCGGCGTTCGCTCTTCATCGTTGACCGCCCTGGCAAGTCGGCCCTCGGCGTCGGCGATTGCGGTATTGAGCTTGTTCCATTTCCGCTCGACCTCCGGCCAGCGGGCGGCCATTGGCTTGTTGGCACGCGCGGCGGTCGCTATCTGCACCAAGTCCGCCAGGCCGTTGGCGTTCACGTCCGCGGCGGCGGCCAGGTCCTTCAGCTCCGTCACTGGCCGGTCCTTCCGGACCGCGGCCACCAGCACCTTGTATTCAGGTGTGCTCTGCAAGAACTCATGCGTCTTCTGGCGGATGCTCTTGGGACTCATGGCCATTCCTTTCCTCAATCGCTGTCCCGGATTCCTCGTCGAAAACCTTTCTCGTCGCCGCCGATCCCGCAAATCCCTCGGAATACAGAATCCGCGCCAGTTGGACGATCCGGGCGGCGTTCCGCTCCACCAGCACAGCCGCCTCCAACTGAATCTCATGCCAGCGCCGATACCACAGCCACGGCCGGGCCTCAACGCCTTCAATGCAATGTTGGGCCACCGCCACCTCGTCAGGCACGGCCTTGGCGGCATCGGCCTTCACGCCTTCGGCCCCGTCTCCGAGCGTGCTTGCCAGCACGTCCGGCGGCGGCGCCTCGCCCGGCGGCGGGAACAATTGCATGAGGTCCTCGGCCAGTCGGCCCGCCGCGACCATGATCGCCTCGTCGTCTTTCGGCAACGTCGGCGACGGAAACGCCAGGCCCCCGCCTTCGTCAAACGCCACCGCCCCGGCCAGCAGACAGCCTCTTTGGCCGCCGTTCAGCACCACGCTGGCCACGACATGCCCGGCCTCATGCAGCGCCGTGCGCCAGCGACCGTCTTGTCTTGCCTCAGCCGAAAGTGTCATCGTCCCGTCTCCCTCCCGGACGCCGGCGCGGCCCTGCCGCGCTTGCGGAGGTCCACGGGCGGAAACTGATACACGTGTCCGCCCTCGGCAATCCGGCTCGTCGCCCGCGTGTCCAGGATTTCCGCCAGGCCGGCCAGGTCCCAATTGCTCGTGAAGATCGTCGGCGCTTCCTCTGCGTGTCGAAGCTCGATCAGCGCCGCCAGTTCGTCGATTCGCCACGGCGTCGGCCGCGCCGCGGCCAGGTCGTCGAAGACCAGCAGCCGCACGCGCCGCGGGTCGCTCGCCGGCGCCCGGCGCGGCGAAGTCTCCCGCCCGTCGAAGCCCTCTCGCAGGCCCTCCAAGTAAGCCCGCTCCGAAATGAATCGCGCCTTCGCCGGTGGCAGAATCCCCTCGGCCAGCACATACCGAAGCGCGGCCACGGCCAGGTACGTCTTGCCGCTTCCCGGCACGCCGTGTAGGTGCAGCATGTCGGCGGGCGACTCCGCCCAGGTCCGGGCCGCCTCCACCAGCGCCGCCGGCAGGTCCGGGCACAGCTCCAGGCCGGCCCCCCGCCAGCGGGCCGGCACACCGCACCGGCCCAGCGCCGCCGGCAAGTCGGCCCGGACCGCCGCCACTTCCGCCGCCCGCCTCCGCTCGGCCGTCTGGCGTTCGGCCTCTTGCCGCTCGCGCTGGGCGGCCTGCCGGCAGGCATCGCAGGTCATGGCCGGCGGCCGGCCGTTCCGCCAACGCATCGGCAGCAGGTCGATCCCCGTGCCGCACTTCTTGCAGACCGCCCGAAGACTATCCGCCCCCGCCGCCTGCGTCGCGCCGTTCACTTGCTCGCCGTTCATGCGTTGCCCTCCGCCCGCCCGCCGGCGGGCAGGTCGAATCGCTTGCCCACGTCGCCATACTTCACGGGCGTTTCCGCCCGCCGGTAGCCGGTCTTGTCCGCCGCGACTTTTCGCGCGGGGTCCTGTCGGACCGCCCGGCCCGTCAGGTCCGCGTCGCCGTCGCACAGTTTCCGCTCAAAGAGGCCCACGGCGTAGGTTTGCCTGTTGGCCCCAAACCAGCGCGCCACCGCCGCCGTCAGGGCGTCTTGCCCGAAGTCCCTCAGCAGCCGGCCCAGCGCCCCGGCCAGTCGGCCCTTGGCGCTGGCGGCGTAGGGCGCCCCGGCGCGGAGCTTGTGTCCCTTGCACCACAGCGCCACGATCCGCCCGGCCGCCCCGTCGGCGGTCGCCGTTTTGCCGTTTCCTGGAGCAGTCCCTTTCGGCGGATTGCCCGGCGCTGTGGCGTCGCGGCCGACAGGCCGCGCGCCCCTCTTCTTGATCTTCTTCTTCTTGGAGTCTTGGTGGGAGCCCAGGGCGGCTACAGGCTTGGCTACAGTTGTGGAGCCAGTGCCGGCTACAGTCTGGTCGGTGTAGCCCGCTTCGGCTACAGGCGGCGGGGGGGCCGGCCAGACAATCCCTCGAATGATCTTCTGCCGGCCGCCGGGCTCTTGCGTATAGAGGCCCAGGGCCGCCAGGCGCTTGAGCCCGCGCAGAACGTGTTGGCGCTGCATCCCGCCGGCGTGCTCCGCAATCTGGCCGAGACTCACCACATCCGCATCTCGCCCGAACCCCACGGTAAGGTCGCCCAGGGCCAAGTAGACCCGGAGAAGTTCCCCGCTCAAATCATGCCGGGCGAGCGCGGCCGCCAAGTCTTCGTGCGAAAGTCGCCAGAAGCCGCTAAAATGGCGCGCGTCCGGCGGGTTGGCCTCTGCCGAGGTCGCGGCGGGCCGTGCACCGCCGCCCCCGCCGGACGCCGCGCCACGTCGCTCAGCCATGCGAGGACCCCCTTGTCAGGCGGCCCCCTCCGAAGCCTTCTCGCTCCGCCCGGATCGTCCGCCAAACATCGGCCGACGGGCACCCGGCGCCAACCCATGCCGCAATCTCCATACGTGCCCAGCGCACGACGCGGCCCCGCCGCAAGACCGGCGGCGGGATCAACCCGGCCGCCTGCCACTGAAACCACGTCGCCCGAGAAACCGCGCAGAGCGCCGCGGCCCCGGCGGCGTCCATCAACAGCGGCGGCGGGTCGGCCCCTGGGCGGGCCGTCACGGCCGCGGTCTCACGGGGCATGGCTTGCCCCTTCGTCGGCGAACGTCACCGATACCCCGATCCGCCGGAGCTCTCGGCGCGCCTGGGCCTCTCCGCCGGCATCGCCCTTGAAATGGGCGTCCATCAGCACAGCCAGCCAAGCCGCCCCATCAAGGGCCTTCCGCCGCCGTTGCGATTCCATCCGCTCGTCACTCCGCGTCCGCATCCAACAATCTCCGCCCCCCTCTATGAATCAGGCGGAACCTTGCGTAAGCGTTGCGTTGTGAAATGCGGAAAGCCGCGTCTTTATTGGCGATTGTGGGCGCCGGCGTTGCGTTATTTTTTGCGTTAGCGTCTACGCAACGCCCTTTGCAACGGCGTGCGGAAGCCCATCACTCGGCTGTCCGGTCCGCCGGATCCCCGTCTTGATCGTATGCCTCCACGTCGCCGTCGGCCGTCTTATGTCCCTTGGCCGGCCGGCCGTGGTGGCGCGCCAAATCCGCCGCCTTTCTGTAAATCTCGGATCGGCACAGCGTGGATGGCGACACGCCCGCACAGTCGGCGACTTTGGCATCGGACCAGTCGGGATGGTCCCTCACAGAGAGCATCGCGTCCGCCAGCCATTTCCCATCGCGCCTGCCACGCCTGGGCACCGACGCCCCAGGCGCGACAGCTTCAGCCGGCGGCACGGGCGCGGGCGGGGCGGTTTCCGCCGCCGGCCGCTCGGGCGCGGCTGCGGCGGTTTCCGTCCGGCCCTTTGGCTTGAATCTCGTGTCCCGGCGCGTCCGCTCCCACCACTCCATCCGTTCGGGGTCCTCGTGAACCGCTCGGTAGAACGGCCCCACCTTCAAACCGCTCTTGGCGGCCAGGGATGCAAAGGACAGGCACGGCTTCCCGGCCTTCATGAGCCGGTCCAGTATCCGCGCGGCGGCCCGCCGTTTCTTGGGCTCCGGCCCCCTGTGGCGCGAAAACTTGGCCGGCCAGCGCTTCCAAGCGTCGCGCTGCCAATCCCTCAGCCGGTCATCCGATTTAATGGCCTGTCGAACCGCCCCGCGCGAGCAAAAACGGCCAGCCAAAACGCCCAGCCCAGGGTAGGGCTCGCCGTCCTCGATCATCGCCAGCAACTTGGCCACGATCTTCGGCCGCTTGGTCAAAGACGGCCCGCAGCGCCGGCCCCTGCCCTCCCAAAGCTTGTCCCGCCAGTCCTTCAGGATCGGGTCATGCTTGATGGCGTGGATGATCGTCCACATGCTGCAACGATGCTCCTTGCCCAGTTTCTCAAGGCTTGTGTATGGTTCGCCCCGTTCGACCTTCCCCCGCAACACCCGCTGTATCCGCAGCCTCTTTTTTGGCGGCGGTCCGTGCCGGAAGTTCTCGCCCTTCCGGCCTTCGGCTTCCCACTCCCTCAAACATCCCGTCGGCTCCGTCTCGATGGCCTTGGCAATGGTGCAGTCCCTGCAACCGCACCCCTTGGCTAGAGCGCGAACGCCCGGATAGGGCTTGTTCTGTCGAACCATTCCGATCAGTTCTGCCTGCACGCGCCGGTACATTGCCGCGCGCCCGCCCGCCCCCTGTCCGTCGGCCTGCCACTTCCTCAGACTTCCGCTCTCGTCCCTGTCTATGGCCGTCTGCACGCAGCCATTCGAGCAACGCAGGCGCTTCGAGCGAGACAGGCGCTCGGCCAGAACGGGCGTGCCGGGATAGGGCTCGCCCCTCCGCATGATTTGCTTCAACTTCTCCTGTATGTCCGGCCACCTGGCGTTCTCCGCCGTTCCATGCCGTCGGGCCTCGCACGCTTCCGCCTGCCAATCCATCAATAGCTGGCTAGACTTGATGGCCTTTTGGATCGTTGGCAGGCTGCAACGGAGTTTCTCGGCCAGGGCAGACTTGCCCGGATAGCCGCCCCCGTTCCTGACGATTCTGAGCATTGCCGCGCTTATCCGCGACCACTTCCCGGACCGCTTCGCCGTCTGGCTCATTTCCTGTTTCTCCAATTCTGCCCGCAAGGATAGCAAGCCATTGTGCACCCTGTCAAGCGCAATCCACACCAGATACAAAAACAAGAGCGAAACCCCCGGCGTCGCCCTGGGGCGGCTCGCGCCCGGGATCGCCCGCCGGCGGAGCTTCGCGCCAGCACCCCGGTGGGCCGCCGGGCCCGCCGGCACGACTCGCGGAGGGATTGTCGGCCCGGTGCAGCTTCACCGCCGGTACGTCGGCCAGGTTGACCAGCACGGCCGCGCATTCGCCGCCGCGGCCGGGCCGTGGATCGGGACGGCTCGCGGAGGGATCGGGGGCCCGGTGCAGCTTCACCACCGGCACGCCGACAGGCCGGCGCGTCCACCGGCGGGGCCGGCCGGTCCGCCAGGGGCGGATCATGGCCAGGCCCGCGGACGGGATCGCGGCCCGGTGCAGCATCGCCGCCGGCACGTTGGCCAGGTTGACCAGCACGGCCGGGCCGTCTATCGGAACGGCTCGCGCAGGCACCGGCGGCCCGGTGCACCTTCACCACCCGCCCGCCGACAGGCCGGCGCGTCCACCGGCGGGGCCGGCCCCTCCGCCGGGGGCGGATCATGGCCAGGCCCGCGGCCGGGATCGCGGGCCGGAGCAGCTTCGCCGCCGACACGTTGGCCAGGTTGATCAGCACGGCTGCGCATTCACCGGCACGGCCAGGGCGCCCGCCTGCCGGTCGGGCAGGTCGGGCTCGGGCGGACTTCGGCGAAAGAAAGATTAGTGCACCCCCCGGTTGTTCCCGCTGGGGGTAGGGCACGCGGGGCCCTGCGGAGGACCCACAACGCCCCGCCGCCTTCACCCTGGCCAGTGGGGAAGATCGTCACTCATGGGCGCGGGCATGTTTCCCCGGCCGCCAGCGGAGGCCCACAAGCTCGCCCCGGACACCGCCGGCGTCGGGATCATCGCCGGCGGACCAAGGGCGCGGGGGGCCGAGGATCTCCATCGCCCGCCAGGTCCGCCGCCGCCGCCAGGGCCTC
>CAZNSB010000238.1:0-7931 GCA_964575155.1 uncultured Planctomycetaceae bacterium
CCGACGGCCCCGCCGGGCTTCGAGCACACCTGGTACAACTACACCCTCCGCTTCGACATGGCCGCCCTCGGGCACGGCGGCGACCTGCCTGCCTGCGGCGGGCAGGCAGACGCCGCCGCCTTTCGCGAAAAGATCGTCAAGGCCCTCCGGGCCGAGGGCGTCGAAACCGGCGTCTGGCAGAAGTTCATCCTCCCGGCCATGACCGTCTTCCGCGCACGCAACGCTTACGGCAAGGGCTGCCCGTGGGACTGCCCCCACGCCCGCCGGATCGCCTGCGACCCCGCCGACTACCCCGTCGCCCGAAGGCACGCCGACTGGCACACCGGCATGACCACCCCGCTGCGGGCGCCCAACACCCCCCACGTCGCCGAGCTGACCGCCGCCGGCATACGAAAAGTCATCGCCAACATCGACCAGGTGGAGCAGATCGAGTGAGCATCCCCATGGCCCTGAAAGCCGGTTTTGCCGAGATCGACATCACCCCCCGGCCGGGAATCCAGAAGATCGGCTGGCTGAAGGTGGTCGTCTCCGACCACGTGCTCGATCCGCTTTTCGCCCGGGCGGCGGTCTTCGCCTCCGGCGACGAGCGGATCGGCTTGATCCAGCTCGACACGCTGTTCGTCCCGGACGCCATGGTCGCCGAGGTCCGCGAGCGGATCGCCGCCGAGCACGGCTTTCCGGGCGGGCACGTCATGCTCGCCGCCACCCACAACCACGCCGGGCCCGCGGTGGACACCGTCGGCGTCGTCGAGCGCGACCCGGCCTACGTCCGCGAGCTGACCGGCAAGCTGGTCGCGGTCTTCGCCCGGGCGATGGGCGATCTGGCCCCCGCCGAGATCGGCTTCGCCCGCGCCTTCGAGTTTGGCGTCGGCCACAACCGCCGCGTCGTCATGCGCGACGGCACCGTCAGGACGCACGGGGCCTTCTCCGACTCCGACGCCCTCTGTGTCGAGGGGCCCATCGACCCGGAGGTGGCCGTGCTGGCGGCACGGGCCGCCGGCGGCGGGCGGATGCTCGGCGGGCTGGTCAACTTCGCCTGCCACCCCACCCACCACGGGCCCGACGGAGCCCTCTCGGCCGGCTATCCGGGCGTGCTGGCGGCCGAGATGAGGAGGCGGGGCTGCCCCGTCACGCTGTTCCTCTACGGCGCGGCCGGCAACATCCACTTTTCCGATCCCACCCGCACGGGCCCCGAGCCGACCATGGAGGAGATCGGCCTGACCCTCGCCGACGACGTCTCGGCCGCTCTGGGCAGGATGGAGTTCGCGCCCGAGGCGAAGCTCACCTGCCGGTCGAGGACGGTCCGGCTGGGCTTCCGCGAATTGACGGACGAACAGATCCGCGGCACCGTTCGCGGGGCCCAGCGCTTCGTCGACCCGACCCTCTACGACAAGGTCATTCCGGCACTCGTCGAGCACATTCGCGCCCTCGACGGCGCCCGCGACGCCGAGGTGCAGGTGCTGGGGATCAACGACGTCGCCTTCGCCGCCGTCGGGTGCGAGTACTTCGCCGAGTACGCCCTGCGGATCAAGCAGCGCGCCTGGCCGCGGCGGGCGCTGCTGGTGAGCTGCGCCAACGGCCGGCTGGGGTACGTCCCCACGCAGGAGGCCTTCCAGCGCGGGGGGTACGAGACGACGTTCGGCCCGTCGAGCTGCCTGGCGCCCGAGGCCGGCGACGTCCTCGCCGACGCCGCCGTCGAGCTGATCGCCCAGGGCCCCTGAAGCGGAGGCCGGCATGAACGGGCCGCTGAAATCACGCACCCTCGCCCGCCCGGCGGACGCCTCGTCAGGCGTGACGGGATCGTATGCAGACTGTATGATATCGCCACCGGGCGGGTGGCACGGCTTGCTTGCCAAGCCGTGTTTCCACAAGAAGCGACACGGGTTGCGAGCAACCCGTGCCACCCCCAAACTGCGGTTCGTTCCGTGGCCCGGCCGCGCGACGGGACCCGGCCGTCATCTCTCTGAAGGGAACGCGCAATGTATCCCAAGCCGGATCGCTCGGACCATGAACCGAACTTCACCAAGACCGATGAGAATGAAGTCATCGACATAGGATGGAGTGATGGGGAGCTCTCGGACGGACGGCCCTATCGCACCGAGTGCTGGGCGGAGAGCCACATCACCATGATGACCTTCTTCTTTTCGACGGCGGGGCTGGAGAGCCGCTCCGAACGGCAGTTGCAGGAGCTCCTGGCCAGCGAGGGCCTGGTGCGGTTCCTCTCTGATGAGAAACACCTTTGCGCCAAGAAGATCACGGACGCCGGCGGGAACGACATGTGGTCGGTGAACGTCGTCATCGGGACGGAAGAGGAGCTGCTGGCGAAGACTCATCTCCATCTTCGGCCGTATGGACCAGCCGCCAGGTAGCGCGTCGATCGAGGCGGCGGCTACTTCTCGACGCGTTGGAGCTCGCGGCGTTCCCGGCCGGTGATCTCGGCCTTGGGGAGCTCCCCGCCGGCCGGCAGGGAGACGTGCAGGGCCGACTTCCGGTCGATCCGGACCTTGCCCGCCTCGAGGCGGCAATCCAGCACGTGCCCGCCGGCGGAGCGGTCGGCCGTGAGGAAGTGGAAGTGGTACCCCGGCACGTTGACGCCCTCGACGTATCCCGGCAGCCGGAAGCCCGCCAGCACGCCGCGGACGTCGCGAAGCTCGAACGTCGCCTGGTCCTTGACGACCTCGGCGAGCCCGCGGTACGGCCGGGTCTGCCGGGGCACGCTGCGGACCTTGACCTGCCGGAAGCGCCCGTCGACCCGGACGGCGTAGGGGAGGTCCCTCGACGGCAGCAGGGCGTCGATGGACTCACAGAGCTCGGCCAGGCTGTCGGCGCCGGCGAGGGCGGCCGCCTGCCCCGCCCGGAAGAACGTCACCGCCGCGAACGGCGTCTTCATCGACTCGCCCGCCGGATACGCCTTGCCGTCGGCCTTGATCTGCCAGGTGCGCCCCTCCAGCACGATCATCTCCCCGTCCAGGGCGTTGAAGGTCCCCAGCCCGAAGTCGCCGTGGGCGGTCAGCTCGGCGACGGTGACCTCGCCGTCGTAGACGCCGGCCAGCAGGGCCCCGAGGGTCGAGGTCTGATACAGCACGTCGGGCCCCTGCGGGCGCGGCGAGCAGCCCGAAAGCACCGCCGCCGCCAGCACCGCCGCCAGAATGCGCCGCTTCCTGGTCATTGTCGCCTACGCCTTCCCCCCGGGCGCGCCTTCGACCCTGAGGCTCAGACCCGAAGGTCGGCTGGCCGGTTCGCAAGACCCGGCGAGGGTCTCGTTCTCGTCGCGATTCATCGGCCTTCTCCCCGCCCGCCCGCCAGCTCGAGGCGGAGGTGGTTCAGCGCCGCGAGGGCGGCGCGGCGGCGGACGGTGTCGCGGTCGCCGCCGAAGATGTGGCGCCGGGCGCTCGTCCCGCCGCCCGAGGCGATGCCGATGAAGACCAGCCCCACGGGCTTGTCCGCCGAGCCCCCCGCCGGGCCGGCGATGCCGGTCACCGCCAGCCCGTAGTCGGCGCCGAGCTTCCGGCGGACGCCCTCGGCCATGGCCTCGGCGACGGGCCCGCTGACCGCCCCCTGGGCGTCCACCAGCCCGGCGTCCACGCCGAGCAGGGCGACCTTGGCCCGGTTGGCGTACGCCGTCACCCCGCCCAGGAAGTAATCGCTCGCCCCCGCCGCGGCGGTGATCATCCCGCCGAGCATCCCGCCGGTGCAGCTCTCGGCGACGGCCAGGGTCGCCCCGGCGGCGCGGAGTCCGCCCCCGACGACCTCCGCCAGCGTCTGCCCGCCGGCGCCGAAGACCAGCTCCCCCAGCCGCCAGCGGATCTCCCCGGCGATCTTCTCGGCGGCGTCCTCGGCCGCCCGCCGGCACCCGCCGGTGGCCGTGATGCGGACGGTGATCACCCCCGCCTCGGCGGTCGTGCCGACGGTGGGGTTTTGTTCCCGGCCCATGAGGTCGGCGATCTCCTCGCCGATGTCGGACTCGCCGGCCCCGAAGGCGTGCAGCGTCCGCGAGGCGATCGCCCCCGCCGACGGCAGCCGGGGAAGCACCCGCACCTCGAACATCGCTTCCATCTCCCGCGGCGGGCCCGGCAGCACGAACACCTCCGCCGACCCCACCCTCGCGGCGATCCCCGGGGCCGTCCCGCAGTCGTTGTCGAGGGGCTCGGCCCCGGCGGGGATCAGCGCCTGCGCGCGGTTGGACGGTTTCATGGGCCGGCGGCGGGCGGCGAAGAAGGCGGCGATTCGCTCGGCCTGTCGGCGGTCCTCGCGGAGCTTTGCGCCCATCGCCCGGGCGAGCCCCTGGCGGGTCAGGTCGTCGGCGGTCGGCCCGAGCCCGCCGGTGACCAGCACCACCCCGGCGTCGCCGGCCGCCGCCGAAACCGCCGCCGCAATCGCCCCGGCATCGTCGCCCACCGTCACCTGCCGCAGCGTCGCGATCCCCCGCTCGCAGAGCCGACGCGACAGGTACGCGCTGTTGGTGTCCACGGTCGCCCCGCAGGTCAGCTCATCGCCGACGGCGATGATCACGGCTTGGACGGGCGGCTCCTGCATCGCGCCTCAGGCGTAGTCCTCCTCCAGCACCATGTTGCAGTGGGGGCAGACGCGCTTCCCGCCGACCCGGCGGGCGTCCTCGGCGCTCAGGCGCCCGCGGCAATGAGGGCACCGCGTGCCCGCTGCGCCCCCCCCCGCCCGGGAACGCCGCAACTGCCGGAAGTAATCCACGTACGAAACGATCGCCGCCGGGATGGGGCTGGCGCACAGGCAGATCAGAAACCACACCCACCACCGCCGCTGGTAGCGACGCATCGACCACCCGGTGTGGGCGGCGGCGGCCACCCACACCGCCCCCACCAGGCCCCAGCGCCAGGAAGCTGTCATCTGTAAGCCCACGAGGCCCATCTTACCGGCGCCGGCGGCGCCGACGCCACTCTCTTCCGGCGCCCGCGGGCTGCGGCGCGCCGCGGCGGGCGCGCCGCCCGCCGCGCAGAGCGACAGCCCCGCGGGCCGGTCACAGCGCCGCCGGGGCTGCTTCGTCGCTTCGCCAAGCGGCAGATCGGTCGGGGGCCTATTTCATGTGCTGGGGCACCAGCGGCTCGGCGAGAGCGAACCGCTCCCAACTGTACCCCCCGCACTTCGGGCAGCATCCGCCAACCGGCACCTCTCCCTCCGGGCCATACCCGCAGTAGTGGCAGATCACGAACACCCGCTTGGGCATGGCCAGGGAAGGCGGAACCGGGAATCGCTCGCCCGTCCCGTCCGCCCGATGCTGGGCAAAGTGGGGTCGGCCTCTTCGCTGGGCTCGACCGCCGCCGGAACCACGCCTGCGCTCCGTCATCCCTGACCTCCTCTCCCCCCCCCTGCTCTGGCTGCCGGGCCGGGCAAACGCCCGCGCCGCCTCCCTTTCCATTCTTCCGCCCCCCCGAGCGTTCCCCAAAGCCTCTTTTTACTGCTTTTCCAAAAACGACTTATAACTGGCCCTCCAGTGGACAGTTGGCAGCGGGCGAAAGGTTTTTTCATCCCCCCCGCTGGGGTATAATGCCGCGACTATGAAGTGCATCGGGAAGTGGATTTGCCTCGGGGCGGCGGCCGGCGTCGTCGGCGGGATCGGTTGTGTCCCCGGCGAGATCTATCGCCCCTTCGCCGGCCAGACCCTCGGGATGAAGATCACCCCCAAGGACGGGTGGCGCGCCTCCGGCACACTCCCCAACCCCCGCGCCGCCGTCGACGGGGACCTGGCCACCCTCGCCCGCGCCGGCCGGCGGTCGGGCAACGCCCAGCTCACCCTCGACCTGCGCGAGAACTGCGTCTTCCAGTCCGTCATCATCGACCACGGGGAGTCTCAGTACGGCTGCGGGCGCCGGGTGTCCGTCGCCACCAGCGTCGACGGGAAGATCTTTGTGCCCCGGTACGCCGCCCAGGGGACCCGGCGCGTCACCCACCTGCTCCTGCCCAAGCCCGTCCTCGCGCGCTACGTCCGCATCAACGTGCTCGCCACCGGCCGGCGGCCCTGGGCCGTCGCCGAGGTGTATATCCAGTAAAACCCTGGGAACGTGGGACCGTGACAGCGAACCTCGCCCCCGCCGCCGCCGCGCCCGCCCGCCGGAAGCTCCGGCTGATCAACCCGCACAGCCCGCTGAGCACCATCACCATGCCGGAGATCATCCGCAAGATGACCTTCTCCCGCCGGGCGCTGTTCATGCCCCTCAACCTGGCCATCTGCGCCGCCGTCGTCCCGGAAGGCTGGGATGTGGAGATCGTCGACGAGAACGTCACCGACTCCCCCCACGACCCCGCCGGCGACGTCCACGCCGTCGGGATCGGGGCCATGACCACCCAGGCCCGACGGGCATACCAGATCGCCGACGAGTACCGCCGCCTCGGCGTGCCGGTGATCCTCGGGGGCCTGCACCCCTCCGCCCTGCCCGAAGAGGCCGCCCGCCACGCCACCGTCGTCTGCCGCGGCGACGCCGAGGCCACCCTCCCACGCGCCCTGAGCGACCTCGACGCCGGCACGCCGAAGAAGCTCTACGACTGGACCGACGCACCCGACACGCCCATCGCCACGCCGCGGAAGGACCTGCTCGACCCCGCCGACTACCTCGTCTTCAACCCCGTCCAGACCACCCGGGGCTGCCCTCACGGGTGCACGTTCTGCACCACCCCCGCCATCTTCGGGCGGAAGTTCCGCCAGCGCCGCATCGCCGACATCGTCGACGAGATGGCCGCCGCCTACGAAACGTTCCGCACCCGCGTCTTCATCTTCTCCGACGACGACGTCGCCGGAAACCACGCCTGGGCCATCGAGCTGTTCGAGTCCCTCAAGCCGCTCAAGATCCGATGGGCCAGCCAGTGCGACATCCTCATCGCCAACAACGACCGCCTCCTCGCCGCCATGCGCGACAGCGGGTGCATCGGGCTGATCCTCGGGCTGGAGAGCCCCCGCCAGGAGACGCTCGCCGAATCGGGCAAGGACTACGCCAAGGCCGACACCTACGTCGAAAAGATCCGAAAGATCGCCTCCTACGGCATCAGCATCTGGGGCAGCTTCATCTTCGGGTTCGACACCGACGGGTGGCGCGACTGCATGGCCGCCGTCCGCTTCGCCCAGCGCGCCGACCTCTGCATGAGTTGCTACCCCATCCTCACGCCCTATCCCGGCACGCAAATCTTCCAGCAGTACCGAAGCGAAGGCCGCCTGCTCACCACCGACTGGGAAAAGTACAACGGCGCCACCGTCGTCTTCCAGCCCGCCAAGATGTCCGTGGACCAGCTCCGCCACGCCCAGATGGCCGCCTTCTGCGAGTTCTACGCCCCCGCCAGCACCTTCAAGCGGCTCAAGGCACTCCCGCTCAAGCGCAACTCCTACCTCGCCAACCTCGCCATCCGCCGCGGGCTGACGCACTACTACTCCAGACGCGGCCGCCCGCTGCCCGGCTTCGCCGACTTCGCCGCCCCCGACGCCGCCGACCGCATCGCCCGCAGCCTCGGCCAAGCGTAGCCGCCGGCCCCCGGCCCTTCCTTCGCAATTGCGAATTTCGACCCGATTCTCCGCCGCCGGACATCAGTACGCGTTTTTACCCGTTAACTCAACCTCGTTTACCCACGCAACTCCCTCTCCCACAATGCTTTGTGCAAACGCGGCCGGACGGTCAAAAGGCAAAAACGCTCCAGCCATTTTCGTCGTAAGTGCTTTAGTGGAAAGGAGTTTCTGGGGTAAAGGTAAAAGCGTTTTTACTAATGGCCGCGGCGGGCAACATTTTGTGTAATCCTTCCTCTTAGAAGCGGCTGCGCAAATCTTCGCAATCGCGTAAAATCATGCCGTCCCCGGCCGCGGGCCGCGGCCGGCCCCATCGTCCCGCCCGCCCGGCCAATGCGCTGTCCCCCCATATACTACATTAGTGCCGTCAATCGTCCCCGCCGCGACCTCCCCGCCATATGGACTGCGG
>CAZNSB010000239.1:0-7930 GCA_964575155.1 uncultured Planctomycetaceae bacterium
GTACCGCGGCGGAACCCCCCCCAGCCCCGCCCGCAGGGCTTCGGCCAGAATGGCCGCGCTGCCAAACGCGTAGCTGAGCCCCTCGGCGGAGCTGGGGCTGACGAGGCCGGCGGCCTCGCCGATGAGCACGGCCGGGCCCGCGGTGAGCTGGAGCTGGCGGGCGCCGGTCGGGCGGAGCAGAAGGGCGGCCTCTCGGCGGATCCGCCGGCCGAGGCGGAGACCCAGCCCCCGCAGCTTCCGGGTGAGCAGCTCGCCCCTGGCGGCGGCGTCGCGCCCGCCGGCCAGCGCCGACCCGACGAGGAGGGCGCCGGCCTTGGGAATGGCCCAGGAATAGAAGTCGGTGACGTCGCGGTCGAAGATCGCCCAGAAGTGGGCCGGGGGCGCCGGCGCCTCGTACCAGTCCTGGACGGCGACGTAGCGCCTGGTGGCCGGCCCGCCGGCGCCGAGGAGCCGGCGGACCGTCGAGGCCGCCCCGTCGGCGCCCACCAGCAGGCGGGCGCGCTCAGTGAACGGCTTGCCGTCTCGGGTCAGACGGAGGGCGAACGCGCCGGTCTCGCGCCGGCAGGATTCGAGCCAGCAGCCGAAGCGCGCGTCCGCGCCGGGTCCGATCAGCGAGACCAGCCAGCGGTCGAACCTGGCCCGGTCGATGTTGATGTAGTGGCGCTGGTAGCAGCGCTGGAAGCCGCTTTGGCAGTCCACCGCCCGGACGAGGAAGAGCTGCGGGTCGACGAGGACCCGCGCGGGCAGGGGCAGGGCCAGTTGCCCGAGCATCTTCTGGGCGTCCGGGGCGAGCAGCCCGCCGCAGCATTTCCCTTGGTCCCGCGCGTCGGCGGTGAGGTCGCGCTTGTCGATCAGCAGCACCCGGCAGGAGCCGGCGATCAGCCTCGCCAGCGTCGCCCCCGCCGGGCCCGCACCCACGATCGCGACGTCATGCACTGGGGGTCTCCTTCACCGTCCCTCCGCGGGGCCGGGTTGCGGGTTATTGCCCGAGATGATCCGGCGCCGGCGGCGGCGGGAACGGGAGCGGCGGCTGGGGCCTCCTGAACAGCTCCTGCCACTTGACCCGCCCGGTGGCCTGCATGAGGACGAACAGGGTCAGGACCGCGCCGATGGTGACGGTCAGGCCCGTCCGGCCCTTCAGCAGGAAGGCGTAGGAGAAGCCCACCAGGTACGCCAGTTGGGCCGCGGCCACGTACGTGACCGCGAACTTCACCCCCGCCACCAGCCGCATGTAGCTGACCACCAGGAACACGCTGACCGCCGCACACACCCAGAACGCCGCGTGGATGTTGTTGATGATGTCGGCCAGGTACGCCATCAGGATGTGGAAGGCGAAGAACCCCGCGGCGATGAACAGGTAGTGCATGGGGTGCAGGGGGAGCTTCTTGAGCACCACCACCGTGAACAGCACGGTGAAGAAGAAGAACAGGCTGACGGGGGCGAAGAAGCTCATGCGCGCGACGATGGGTCCGGCGTGGTCGCGCTTGGGCATGACCATGCCCATGGGCTGGCGGGTGACGAGGCTGTCGTGCTGCCAGACCGCCTTGCGCCCGCCGTTGGCGGCGGTGGCGCGCTGCTTGGGGCTGCGCGTGCCCTTGGGATAGTCGATGTCCTCGAAGTCGGTCGTGATCGTCAGGGAGAAGTCCTTCAGCTCGCTGAGGGCGTGGCTGCCCGACACCACGCGGTCGTCGCCGTTCCAGTCGTTCCCGCCGTGCGCTCCCGGCCCCGGCGCGTACAGCCAGACGTCCTGCCCGTAGGTGGTGAAGGCGACGGCGACGACGTGCTCGTCCCGACGCTCGAGCGGGACGGTGAGCTTTCCCGAGGCCCTCTGGTCCTGCGGCACCTCGAAGGGCTTCTGGTCCACGGCAACCTTCAGGGCGTCGTGGCTGGTGATGCCGTCCGGGAGGCGGAAGATGAAGAAGCCGCCGGCCCCGGCCGCCGACGGGCCGGGCGAGGTCGCCGCCGCGGGGATCGTGTACTCGCCCGCGAAGTCCACGGCGAAGGTGCTGAACCACAGCAGCCCCTTGTAGCGGTGCTGGTGCTTGATGTCGGCGGTGATCCTGCTGGCTGCGGGGACGGCCGCCCCGGGGTCGGTGCAGGGGGCCTGGGGCGTCCGGGCCCAGTACGGGGCGGTCTGGCACAGCTCCGTGGGCCCCCAGAGGCCCTCGATCTCCTTCGAGGCGGAGCTGTCCTGCATCTCCGTCCGGACCCACACCGTCCCGCCCAGGATCATCCAGGCGGCGCTGACGCAGCCAAAGATCACGATCACGGCAAGGAATCGCAGTACTCGCATGGCAAGGCTCCTTTATTTCCCGCCGGCCAGTCCGGCCTTGTTCAGAATCCTGTGAAGCGAATCGACGTACCGCCGGAGGGCCTTTCTCCCCCGGGCGGTGACGGCGAGGGTGGTGCGGGGCTTGCGGCCCATAAAATCCTTCTGGATGCTGACGTACCCGGCGCGATCGAGGGCGGCCAGGTGGGCCGAGAGGTTCCCGTCGGTCAGGGACAGCTCGGCCTTGAGCTGGCTGAACTCCAGGCCCTCCACGCCCGCCAGCGTCGCCATGATCGCCAGCCGGGTCCGCTGGTGGATCACGTCGTCGATCGGGTCTTGTCGAGTGCGTTTGGGCAATTCTCAGTCCGGGCAATCCGTGTAATCTGTGTAATCCGTGGACTGGACTACCCGCCGTGGCGGATCCAGACGATCGCGCCGTAGATCAGGTGGAAGCCTCCGAAGGTCGCTCCCAGCGCCAGGTACCGGGTGGGCGGGCCCTGGCCGAAGGCGGCGTCGACGAGCCCGGCCAGGATGAAGGCGACGCCCAGCACGCGGACCTCGCGGACGGCAAACTCGCCGACCTGCCACAGGGCCGCGCCGTAGAAAAGCATCCACACCGCGGGGATCAGCCCCCATTCGTTCGCCCCGACGCCGTAGTACCAGCGGAAGACGATCGCCAGCGTCAGCCCCACGCCGGCGACGAAGGGAGGCAGGATGGTGCGGAGGATGCGCATCTTCACCGCCGACCAGAAGGGCATTCCGCGGGCCCGCTCCCGCAGGTGGGTCAGGAGCGTCACCGAGGCAAAGGCCGTCACGAACACGCCCGCCCAGACGCCGATGTTGATCCACATGGCCGTGTGCCGGTGGCTGCGGTAGCGTTGGGAGAAGTAGAAGTCGGCCGCCAGCCCCGCCAGGGCGGCGCAGCCGGCGAGGATGGCCCCCAGCCCGCTCTGGGTGGAGTACCGGACGGGCCGCTCCATGAGTTGTCGGATGACCTTCAGTTCCTCGGCTGCCTTTTCCGCGTCCATGGGCGGGCTCCCGTGAGGGACGGCATCAACTTTGTCCTACAAAGTACTTTGCCACACGTAACTCGTCGGTTCAAGATTTTCGTGTTTTTTTTTCGAGGGCACGCATTCCTCCCGCGCCCCAGGAAACCAGGCAGGATCCCCCAAAGCACATTGGACAGCAGCCCCCCGCGGGAGCGGGGGGTTGATGTATTCCCCCCCCGCGGGAGCGGGGGGTTGGGAACCTCCACCCGCTGACAGCTCCCCCCGCTGAAGCGGGGGGCTTGGGCTTGGGCTTGGGCTTGGGCCCCTTCCGCGCGCCGCCGCAAGAACGTTGGGATGTTCCCCGATGTAGGGTAGAATCTCCACGTCCGCCCGAACGGAAGGAAGGTGGATCCGAGATGACGGTGAAATCCCATTCGCTGGGCCGGCGGGAATTCCTCAAGCTCACCGGCGCCGCCGCGGCGTCGCTGGCGCTGCCGGGGCCGGCCCGCGGGGCCCGCGCCGGCGCCAGACCCAACGTGCTGTTCATCGCGGTGGACGACCTGAACGACTGGATCGGCTGCCTCGGCGGGCACCCGGACGCGAGGACCCCGAACATCGACCGGCTGGCGCGTCGTGGGGTGCTGTTCGCCAACGCACATTGCCCGGCCCCGCTGTGCAACGCCTCTCGGGCGTCGCTGCTGACGGGCGTTCGCCCGTCGACCAGCGGGGTGTACACCAACGGCCAGCCCTTCCGGGCAGTCCTGCCGGAGGCGGTGACGATGCCGCAGCACTTTCAGGCCCACGGCTACCGGGTGGTGGGCGGGGGGAAGATCTACCACGGGCGCTTCCCCGACCCGGCGAGCTGGCAGGAGTACTTTCCGAGCAAGGCGCGGACTCGCCCGGCGGACCCGCTCCCGCCGAAGCGCCCGCTGAACGGCATCAAGAGGGCCGCCCACTTCGACTGGGGCCCGGTCCGCGTCAAGGACGAAGCCATGGGCGACTGGAAGGTCGCCCGCTGGGCCGCCGGACAGCTCGCCAGGAAGCACCGGGAGCCCTTCTTCCTGGCCGTCGGTTTCTTCCGCCCCCACCTGCCGTGGTACGTGCCGGGAAAGTACTTCGACATGTTCCCGCCCGACAAGGTCACGCTGCCGAAGGTCAAGAAGGACGACCTGTCCGACGTGCCCGCGATGGGGCGAAGGATCGCCAACGCCCGCGGCGACCACCGGCGGGTGATCGAGACGGACAACTGGCCCAAGGCGGTGGCCGGCTACCTGGCGAGCATGGCCTTCGCCGACGCCTGCGTGGGGCAGGTCCTGGAGGCGCTGGACGAGGGCCCGCATGCCAAGGACACCCTCGTCGTCCTCTGGGGCGACCACGGGTGGCACCTGGGCGAGAAGCTGCACTGGCGGAAGTTCACGCTGTGGGAGGAGGCCACCCGCTGCCCGCTGATGATCGTCGCCCCCGGCGTGGGCGAGGGCGGCGGCGTCTGCAAGCGCCCGGTGAGCCTCATCGACATCTACCCCACGCTGGCGGAGCTGTGCGGGCTGAAACCGGCCAAGGCCCAGGAGCCCCTGAGCCTGCTGCCGCTGCTGAAGGACCCCGCCGCCGAGCGCGCCCGCCCCGCGCTGACCACCTACGGGCGGAACAACCACTCCCTCCGGTCCGAGCGCTGGCGGTACATCCGCTACCGCGACGGCTCCGAGGAGCTCTACGACCACGGCAGCGACGAGATGGAGTGGACCAACCTGGCCGGTGATTCCAGGTACGGCGACGTGAAGAAGGATTTGGCCCGGTGGCTTCCCAAGGTCAACGCCAAGGACGCGCCGGCCCGGCGGCGGAAGCGAAGGGCCGCAGGGAAGGCCTGACCGCCGCCGGCGGCGCGGAAGAGAGGTCAGCCATGATGGTCGTTTTCATCCGGCACGCCTCGGCCAAGCCGGCCGGGGCCGGAGGCGACGAGGCCCGAAGGCTCACCGAAGAGGGCAGGAAGGAATCGCACACGGCCGCCCGGGCCCTCCAGGCGCTGGGGCTGAAGCTTCAGCGCGTCCTGGCCAGCCCGCTGGTGCGGGCGACGGAGACGGCCGGGATCCTCGCCGAGGTCCACGCCGCCGCCGGGCCGGAGGAGGCGGGCTTCCTGGCCCCGCCGGGCGACGCCGGCCGGCTGCGGCGCCGCCTGGCCGAGCTGGACCGGGAAGGCGTCGGCGTGGTGGGCCTGGTCGGGCACGCGCCTTCGATCGACGAGCTGCTGGCGGCCCTGGCCGCCGGGGCAAGGGACATCGGCGCCTCGCTGACCAAGGCCGGCGCCGCCTGCGTGGGGCTGCCTGCGCCGGGGACGGGCGACCCGCCCGAGCTGCGCTGGCTGATGCGCCGCAGCCAACTGGGGCGGATCGCCGAGGCCGACGGAGCCCGAGAGCATGCCTGAGCTTCAGTACCCTTCGCGCTTCGAGCAGACCGTTCTTGCCCGGGAGGCCGCCGGGGGACCCCCCGCGGGGGTCTCGCTCGTCATCCCGACGATCACGCTCCCCGGGCGGCCTTTCACCGTCAAGCTGGCCGTCCTGGACGAGGCGGAGTACCCGACGACGCAGTGGGGCGGCAGCGTGGTCGTCCGGTGCGCGGCGGCGACGCCGGAGACGGTGGAGGTGCCGTTCGCCGCGGGGACAGCCGCCGTGGCCAGGGCCGCCGGCGTCCGAATCGACCGCCCCGGGCTGTTCAGGCTGGCGTGCGAGTTCAACGGGCGGACCTTCCACAGCAACCCCACCTGCTGCACCGACCGGGCGGGGGAGTTCATCTTCTGGGGCGACCCCCACGTGCACACGGTCCTCAGCGACTGCCACCCCGACCGCTGCCGGTCGGTCAACTTCTGCTTCGTCGCCGCCAAGTGGCTGGCCGGGCTGGACTGGGTCTCGGCGGCCGACCACGTCTCCAACGGGCGCGGCAGCCTGGGCAAGTGGAAGGAGCAGGCCGCCGCCTCCGACGCCTTCGACCAGCCGGGGGACTTCGTCACCCTCCCGGGCTACGAGGCCTCGCTGAAAAGCGGCGCCGGCGGCGACAACAACGTGTACATGCTCCGCTGGCCTGACATGTTCGTCGACGACTACGAGGAGGGGAACATCCGGACGATCTGTGAGAAGATGCGGCGGAAGCTCCCCGAGGCCGAGTTCTTCGTCGTCCCCCACCACACCACCCGCACCGTCAAGCACGGCGAGATCGGCCAGGACATCTACCCGGGCCCGCAGCTCATGCCCGTCGTCGAGGTCCACTCCAAGTGGGGCACGAGCGAGTACCGCGGCAACCCCAACGCCCTCCACGAGGTCCACCCCGGGCCCAGCTACGTGGTGGACCTTCTGAACGGAGGGCTTCGGCTGGGGTTCATCGGCGGGACCGACACGCACACCACCTTCCCGGGGTGGAACGACAAGCTCCCCCTGGGGCACATCGACCGGCTGGCGGGGATCACCGCGGTGCGGTCGGACCGGCTGACGCGGGAGGCGATCTTCCGCGGCATCCGCTCGCGGAGCTGCTACGCCGCCAGCGGGCGGCGGACCTACCTGGACGTCGGCGTCGCGGCGGCTCGCCCGGGCGAAGCCATCGAGTGGACCGACCCCGCCCGCCCGCGGCGGATCACCGTGACCGCCGCCGCCGGCAGCGACATCGAGGCCGTCGAAATCGTCCGAAACGGCCAGACCATCGCCCGCCAACAGCCGGAACAATGGAAGACCCGGCTCGATTTCACCGACGACGCCGACCTGAACGGGCTCCTGCGGGAGGCGGAGCCCCTCGGGCGCTTCGCGTACTACTACGTTCGCGTCACGTGCGCCGGCGGCGCCCAGGCCTGGTCCAGCCCGGTGTGGCTGCTGGCCGGCGGATGAGCGTGGGCCGACGGCGGCGGGGCGGTCAGTCGAGCAGGGCCCGCACGTCGACGCGGGTGTGGTCCTCGAAGGCGCGGATGGCGGCGAAGACCATGGCCAGGGACTTGATGTTGTCGCCGATGGCCGTCGGCGCCGGCTGCCCCCCGGCCAACTGATCGAGCGCCTGGGCGAGCACGTGGGCCTGGCCGTTGAGGATTCTCGGGCGGACCTCGACGCCGTCGGTGGGTTCCCAGGAGGGTCGGCCGGTCTCGTCCAGGCTCCAGTGGGCGGTGCGGATCTCGTCGCCCCGCATCCACACGCACCCGTGCTCGCACTCGATGGTCCAGTCGCCCGACCAGCTCGTCTGGACCTCCTCCGGGCGGAGCGTGCTCCAGGAGGCGTTGTAGACGAGCCGGGCCCCCCCGGTCATCTCGAAGACCAGCGAGGAGGCGGCGTCGCCGGCCATCACGCTCCACGGCGGGTTCCAGCTCGCCCCCGTCACGTGCAGCGGATCGGCGCCCAGCAGGAACCGCCCCAGGTCGAAGTGGTGGATGCTCATGTCGATGATCAGCGGGTACGGCATCTCCTCGCGGAAGCCGAAGAACCGGGGGAACTTGAAGAAGTCCACCTGGGCCACCGCCGGCCGGCCGAACCGCCCCGACGCCAGCACCTGCTTGAGCGCCTGGATGTGGTCGAAATAGCGGTAGTCCTGGCTGACGACGAGGGGGAGCTGCTGCTGCCTGGCCAGCTCGCGTGCCGCCAGGGCGTCGGCCAGGGTCTCCGCCAGCGGCTTCTCGCAGGCGATGGCCTTGCCCGCCCGCGCCAGC
>CAZNSB010000240.1:0-7883 GCA_964575155.1 uncultured Planctomycetaceae bacterium
CGGCCTGAGGGGGCGCGGGCGCACCTGGAAGGCGGCGAGGACCGCGTCCAGGGTGCCCCTCCGCCGGACCACGCCCAGGGCCAGCTCCCTGGCCAGGGCGGCGTCGGGGCGGGAGAGGGGCCTTTGGGCCAGCAGGCGGTTGAGGCGTGCGGTGACGTTTCCGGCCCGGTCTCCCAGCGCCGCCAGTGCGAGGTTTCGGGCGCCGGGGGGGGTGCGGGTCATCTTGCCACCGCTTCGAACCTGGCGCCGGGCGCGGCGCGGTACCCGTTGACGAAGTCGCGCCAGGTCATCAGCCGGCGCCCGGCGGGCTTGATCTGGCGGATGGCCAGCCGACCGCGACCGGCGGCGACGGTCAGGTCCTCCGCGACGGTCCCCGGCGCCAGCGGCGAGTGCCCGGCTTCGGCGACGGCGGCGCGGGCGATGATGACGTCGGCGGCCCTTCCGTCCCGCGGGACGTACCGGGCCTGCCCCCCCGGCCAGGGCCACGTGCCGTGGATCAGGTTGCGGATCGTCACCGCGTCCGCAGAGAAGTCGATTGCGCCGTCGGCCTTGCCCAGCCGGGGCGCCCGCGTCGCCCGCGACTCATCCTGCTCGACGCCTTCGGCCCGCCCGGCGGCCAGCATCTCCAGCGTCTCGGCCACCGCCTCGACGCCCAGTTGCGCCAGGCGGGAACGCAGCTCCTCCGCCGTCTCCTCGCCGCCGAGGTCCGTGGAGCGAGAAGCCAACACCGCCCCCGCGTCCATGCGGTCCACCAGCCGGAACACCGTCACCCCGGTCACCGTGCAGCCCCGGATGATGGCCCAGTTGACGGGCGCGGCCCCGCGGAGTGCGGGCAGCAGGGAGCCGTGGAGGTTGTAGGCCCCCAGTGCGGCGGCGTCGCGGGCGGGCCGGCGGATCATCTGCCCGAAGTCGACGACGATCATGACGTCGGGGGCGAGGGCGGCGATCGCGGCGACGCCGTCGGCGGCGTTGATGTCGTCGACGGGAAAGGTCGGGAGGGCGAGCTCCTCGGCGACGTCGGCGGCGGGCGTGGGGCGGCGTTTTCCGCCCCGGCCGGCGCGCCGGGGCGGCTGGGTGAACACCCCGGCGACCTCGTGGGCGGCGCCGACGAGGTGGCGCAACGTCGGAATGCCGAAGTCGCCGCTTCCGCAGAAGACGATCCGCATGGCAGACATTGTTGGCGCCGAAGCCGGCCGGACAAGCCAAATCTCCGCGACGCCGGCGCGACCGCCGCGGGCCGGCCGGGGACCATCGGCCGCTCCTATACTGTTATGAGACGAAGTCCCCAACGATGTCAGCCCGAGCCGTCAGCCTGGGAGTGGGCGCATGGATGGCGCTCGCGGCGGGCTGCTCCGAGACGCGCGAGCAGCCGGCGCCGGGCGACCGGGAGACCCGCACCATGGAAGCCACGCAGACCACACGGGGGTCGAACCGCCTGATCCACGAAACCAGCCCCTACCTCCTCCAGCACGCCCGCAACCCGGTCCACTGGTACGCGTGGGGCGAGGAGGCCTTCCGGCGGGCGAAGAAGGAGGACAAGGCGGTCTTCCTCTCGGTGGGCTATTCCACCTGCCACTTCTGCCACGTGATGGAGCGGGAGTCGTTCCAGCGCGAGGACGTGGCGGAGATCCTCAACAAGCACTTCATCGCGATCAAGGTGGACCGGGAGGAGCGGCCGGACGTCGATGAGATCTACATGAAAGCGACGCATCTGATGACCGGGCGCGGGGGCTGGCCGAATTCCGTCTGGCTCACGCCCGAAGGCAAGCCGTGGCACGCGGGCACCTACTTCCCCCGGGAGGACGGCCCGCTGCGGGTGGGGCTCAAGACGATCCTGACCCGGCTGGCGGAGCTGTGGCGGACGCGGCGGAGGGACGTCGAGGTCCAGGCCGACAAGGTCGCCGAGGCGATCCGGCAGATGCCGGCCGGCGGGGCCGGCCAGAACGCCGCCGGCCTCTCACGAAAACTGGCCCAGGAGGCCGTCAGCCAACTGCAATCGAGCTTCGACCGGCGCTGGGGGGGCTTCGGCGGGGCGGAGAAGTTCCCCCCCCACGCCGCCCTCAGGCTGCTCCTGGCCGAACACCGGCGAACGAAGGATGCCTCCGCACTGGAAATGGCCACCCGGACGCTGGACGCGATGTCGGCCGGCGGCATCCGCGACCACGTCGGCGGCGGCTTCCACCGCTACGCCACCGACGCCAGGTGGCTTCTGCCGCACTTCGAGAAGATGCTCTACGACAACGCCCAACTGGCCCGGGCCTACGCCGAGGCGTACGCGATCACCGGCAAGGAAGAATACCGCCGCGTCGTCGAGGGAATCTGCCAGTGGGTGCTGGGCGAGATGACCGACCCCGCCGGGGGGTTCTACTCCGCCCTCGACGCCGACAGCGAAGGCGAAGAGGGGAAGTTCTACCTGTGGAGCTACGAGGAAATCATCCAGGCCCTCGGCGCCGAAGAGGGCGAGCTGTTTTGCCGGGTCTACAACGCCGAGAGAGGCGGCAACTTCCGCGACGAGGTGCACGGCAGCAGGCCCGGCACGAACATCCTCCACCTGCGGAGGCCCATTCCGGCCAGCGCGAAGCTGGAAGGGATGGATGAAGGGCAGCTCCGCTCCCGCCTGGCCCGCAGCCGGGAAAAGCTGCTGAACGTCCGCGCCCGGCGCGTCCGCCCGCACCTCGACGACAAGGTCCTGGCCGGGTGGAACGGGCTGATGATCGGGAGCCTGGCCTACGCCGGCAGGCGCTTGAACCGCCCGGAGTACATCGCCGCCGCCGAAAAGGCCGCTGCCTTCGTCCTGACCCGGATGCGCAAGGACGGCCGGCTGCTGCGGACGTGGCGTCGCGGGCGGGCGGGGACCGGCGCCTACCTGGACGACTACGCCTTCCTAGCCGACGGGCTGCTGGATTTGCACCAAGCGACGGCTCGACCCGGCTCGCCGCAAGCGCGCAAGCGGCGCTGGCGGAACGAGGCCGTCGCCCTCGTGGGCGTGCTCGACAGGCAATTCCAAGACAGCTCCGACGGCGGGTTCTTCTTCACCTCCGACGATCACGAGGACCTGCTGGCCCGGACGAAGAGCCCCGTTGACCGGGCGATCCCCGCCGGCAACGCGGTCGCCGCCCGCGTGCTCGTCCGGCTGGGCCGCCTGCCCCGGGCCAGGCGATGCATCGAGCCCTTCGCCGCCTTTCTCCGACAGGCACCCGAGGCGACAGCCAACATGATCCTGGCAGTCGGCATGTACCTCGACGCCGGCGGGAAAGCGGACGCGGAGAGGAAACAGCCCGCCAACCACTCCAGGGCGGAACGGGTAACCGCCGAGGCGTTCGCCCCGACCAGGAGGGTCGCCGCCGGCGAGACCGTCGAGGTGGTGGTGCGGCTGACCATGGACCCCGGCTGGCATGTGTATTCCCACCGGCCGCAGCAAGAGAACGCCGTCCCCACCTCGGTGAGGCTGACTGCCGGGGCCGGGACCATGGGGAAGGTCACCTGGCCGGGGGACAAGAAGCTGCGGCCGGCGGGCGGGGGCCCGGCGGTGTCGGTTTACGCAGGGACGGTCGAGATCCGGATTCCCATCACCATTGCAGAGGACGCCCCGGCCGGGGCAACCACGATGGCGTTCGTGGTTCAAGCACAGCCGTGCAACGACCGCCGCTGCCTGCGCCCGCAGACCCACCGGCTGTCGCTGCCGCTGGAGATCCGGCGACGGTGACGGCCCGGGCCGCAAACCCATCGCCCCGGCTGGCGCTTGGCGGGACAATGTGATATCCTCTCGGGCGTGGCAACACTGCCGAGGCCGATGACCGCATTGAGGATCGTCACCCATAACGCATTCTGGTTCCAGGGCGCGCCCTTCGCCAAGGACCGCCCGGGCCAGCCCGCGCCGGCCGTGCTCGCTTCGCTGGCCGAGCTCTACCGCGGGCTCCGGCCCGACGTGCTGGCGATCCAGGAGGTCCAGGACGCCCGGAGCTTCGACTTGCTGGCCGAGGCGCTACCCCTCCCGGGGCGATACTGCCCCGGCGGGGAGCTGGCCCAGTACGGGGGGGCGGTGTTCTTTCCGTCCGGCGATTACGTCGCCGACTGGCGCTGCTCGCCCCTGAGGCCGCAGCGAATGTGGCAAGTCGTGCAGGTCGCCGCGGGCGAAGCGCCGGCCATACAGATCTGTAACATCCACCTGCCTTCATCGCGCCAACTGGACCCGGCAGCGGCGGGCCCGCGCCGAATCGAAGAGCTGTGCGTGGCCCTGGGGCAGCTCCGCCCGCCGGCGGTGGTCGTCGGCGACTTCAACGAGCCCCCCGGGGGCCCGGTGGGGAAGCACCTCGGCGAGCGCGGCTTCCTTGACGCCGCCGAGCTCGCCGGGCTGGGCGAGAAGGCCACCGCCCTGGGAGGCGGGCGCGGGGACCAGGTGTGGATCCACAACACGCTGCGTGACCGTCTCCTCGAGTACGCCGCCGTGGACAGGGCGGCGTTGAAGGCGGGCGGCGGCGAGAAGGAGTATCTGAGCGATCACGTTCCACTGTGCGTCACGCTGCGGTCGTAAGAAAGGGCGCTTCGAAATAGCCGGCGGCGGCGCGGGTCAGGACTCGTAGCTGCCCGCCACCTCGTCGAAGACCCCGAAGAAGGCGTCGGCGACGCGGGGGTCGAAGTGCCTGCCGTGCTCGCTCCGGACGATCTGGACGACCTTGTCCATGGGGTAGGCGTCCTTGTAGCAGCGTTTGGTGGCGAGGGCGTCGAAGACGTCGGCCAGGCAGACGATGCGGGCGGGCAGGGGGATTTTCTCGCCCTTCAGGCGCTTGGGGTACCCCCCCCCGTCCCATCGCTCGTGGTGGTACAGGGCGATGTCGTGGGCCATGGCCATCAGCTCGTTGGCCGGGTTGCGGAGGATCTCGGCGCCGATGAGGGTGTGGGTCTCGACGATCTTCCGCTCGTCCGGGGTCAGGGCGGCGGGCTTGAGGAGAATGGAGTCGGGGATGCCGATCTTGCCGATGTCGTGCATGGGGCTGGCGCACTGGATGAGCTCGACCTGCTGGCTGTCCAGCCTCATGGCGCGTGCGGTCAGAGCGGAGAGGTGGCTGATCCGCTGAATGTGCTCGGCGGTCGCGCTGTCGCGGAACTCCGCCACCACCGCCAGCCGGATGATCGTGTCCAGGTTCGCCTGCCTCAGCCGCTCCATCAGCAGCGCGTTCTGGACGCTCACCGCCGCCATGGACGCCAGCGACAGCAGGGGGGAGTCTTCCCGGCAGGGGAAGGGCACGACGGCGCCGGGCTCGCTGAGGCGGTTGATCAGTTGCAGGACCCCCACCACCTCCCCGTCGGGGCACTTCAGGGGCAGGGCGATAATGCTCTGCGTCCGGTACCCGGTGGCGGCGTCGAAGTCGCGGTCGATCCGGAACGGCGTGCCGGGGGTAAGCCGGTAGGCGTCGGGGATGTTGATGACCCGGCCGGTATCCGCGGTGAACCCGGCGAGGGAATCGCTGCCGACACTCACGGTCCTGTCAAGCAGCCCGTCGGTGAGCCCCGAGACGTCCACGGCGTCGTTCTGGGCCACCACGAATTCGAGATGGTCCCCGTGGCGGACGTACAGGCTGCCGGCCTCGGCCCCGCTGAGGCGCCTGGCCTCGGTGAGGATCATTTCGAGCATGACCCGGCGGTCACGGGTGGCGGAGAGGTTGACGCTGATCTGCAGCAGGCTCTGCAAGAGCTCCGCGTCCGCCGCTTGCGGCGCCCCGGTTTGCCTCTCTTTCATGATGTCCCTCGCTTGCGCGGTGTGTGCCTGGCTTCGGCACGTACAGCACATCGGCAGTATACAATTCAGGGTTGAGGGGCTTGAAGTCTCCTCCGGCCGGACCCCCAGGCGACCCGGCCGCATCGAACGGGCCTTTCCGCCCGCCCCAAGCGCACTGCCGGGAAAGAACGCCGCCCCCACCGTCGGAGGAAGCAGGAAGGATTCCTTTCCCCAGGCCGCACAGGCCTCACAGCCCCCCCGCCCGGTCGTGCGGCACCCGCCCCGCCCGCCCGGCCGGACCCGTCAGCTCGGCCACCGGCCTGCGATCCGTCAGCCCCTCGCCCGCGCCGTGGAAGTACAGAATCCGCTCCTCGCCCAGTCGCCAGCAGAAGCGGACCTCCCGCCCCCCCGCCCTGGCGGGGAAGTCCACGGTGCCGGTGGCGAAGTCCTGCAACTCGACCCCCACCGCCTCCAACTCTTCCACGTACCCCCGAATGCGCCCGACGGCCGCCGAAACATCCTCTCTCAACCCGCCCAGCCCCTCCCCCGAGCCGTAATGCTGCTCCAGCTCCAGGACCTCCTGAAACTCCAGGACCCGGGCGTACTCGGTGACCATGTCGGCCACGATCTTCCGGATCAGCACCAGCGCGCGGTTCGCCTGGCGGAGGGAGAACACCCTCGGGCGGCTTTCCGGCGTCGTCTCGGCCGCGGGTACCTTCGCTTCTCGATCCATCCGACCGCTCCCAAGACCCGCAGCGTGCCAACCTCGCCCGCCGCGGGCGGTAAAGAACCGTATCGGCCAAACCCGCGCGGGAGCATTAATGTTCGCAAGACCGATCCCCGCCGGCGTTTTGCCGTCGAAAACGCGGGCGGAAGGACCGACAATGGGGAGCTAATGTCCGGCCTGCTGAACGTCTACAAGCCGAGAGGGATCACCAGCTACGACGTCATCCGCCGCCTGCGCCGGTGCCTGAGGCCAAAGACCAAGCTCGGGCACGCGGGGACGCTGGACCCGCTGGCCGAAGGCGTGCTGGTGGTGTGCGTGGGGGCGGCGAGCCGCCTGGCGGGGCTGATCCAGGCCCGGGAGAAGGAATACCTCTTCGTCGCCGAGCTGGGCGCGGTCAGCAGCACCGACGATGCCGAGGGGAAGATCGAGCCCACGCCGGGCGCATCGCCCCCGCCCCCGGGGGCCGTCGCCGAGGCCGTCGGCCAGTTCGTCGGGCGGATCGAACAGGTCCCGCCGGCCTACTCGGCGGTGAAGGTCGGCGGGCGGCGGGCGTACAAGCTGGCCCGCGCCGGCCGGAAGCCCGACCTCAAGCCGCGACCCGTGACCGTCCACGCCCTGGAGGTGCTGTCCTACGCCTACCCCCGGCTTCGGCTGCGCGTGGAGTGCGGGAGGGGAACCTACGTCCGCTCGCTGGTCCGCGACATCGGGCGGCGCCTGGGCGTCGGGGGGTACTGCCTGGAGCTGGTCCGCACCCGCGTCGGCTGCTTCCACGCCGAACAGGCCGTCAAAATCGACTCGCTGGCCCCCGGCGCCATCGAGGCGCTGCTGATCCCGCCCGTCCAGGCGGTGCCGGCCAAGGCCCGCGTCCCCATCGACGAGGCCCAGGCACGGGCGCTGGCGGGCGGGCGGGCGGTGCCGGCGCCGGTGAGCGTGGGGCAGGCGGGCGGGCCGGTCCCGGCGGAATCCGCGGGCGGGCAGGAACTGCTGGGGGCGGTGGACCCCCGCGGGGAGCTGGTGGCGCTGGTCCGGCACGAGGCGGGCGGGAACGTGCTCCGCCCGGTCAGAGTTTTTCCCGGCCGCGATTGACTCACCCGGCAGGGGCGATAACGTTAGGGAACAGCACTCAGACGGCAGGAGCGCAACGCTATGAGTCGCAAGGCCGATGCGACGCCGGTCACCATCGTCGGGGGGGGAATGATCACGGGGATGCAACTGCTGCCGACGATCTATCACATGCAGCGGCGGGGGCTGCTGGGCGAGATCAGCATCTGCGCGCTGGACGCCGGGCCGCTGCGGAAGCTCGCCGAGGACGCGACGCTGCGGCGGGGCTTTCCGGGGCAGCACTTCCGCCCGCATCCCGATCCGCACAAGGCGGGGGGCGACGAGACCTTCCCCGACCTGTACCGCCAGGTCGTCGAGGCCATGCCCCCCCGGAGC
>CAZNSB010000241.1:0-6230 GCA_964575155.1 uncultured Planctomycetaceae bacterium
CAACGTCCCCAGGTACCGCACCGGGCGCGGGACCACGCCCGCCGGGGCGTTCCGCGGGAAGCTGGTGGTGACGATGCGGCCGATCCCCCGCGGGCGGGTCGAGGAGGCCTACGCGCTGACCGCCCCGTTCGCCGGCGCCCACGGGGCGCCGATCCATCACGGCGAGCCGTCGGCCCTCGGCATCGCCGACCTCGCCCGCCCCGACTTCGGCGACGCCGTCACCGTCCGCCCCGGCGAGACGTGCGTCTTCTGGGCCTGCGGGGTGACCAGCCAGGTGGCCATCGAGGCCGCACTGGCCGACGGCGCCGTCGACCTGGCCATCACCCACGCCCCAGGGCACATGTTCATCTCCGATCGGCTCAACAGCGAATCCGTCGGATGAGGGGAAGGCCCGGTGCCACGGCTGCGTCGTGTCCAGCCGTGCCGATGCTTCAACGGGCAGCACGCTTGCAGCCGGCGCAAGCGTGGCACCCAGCCTTGCAGCGCTACAGGGCCTTGACGACCACGAGGGTGATGTCGTCCTTCTGGGGCTCGGCGGCGCGGAAGTCGTGGACGGCGGCGACGACCGCGGCGCGGATCTCCCCGGCCGGGCGGGCGGCGCTGGCCGAGATGATCCGCCGGAGGCGGTCCTTCCCGAACAGCTCGCCGGCGGGGTTGGCGGCCTCCCAGATGCCGTCGGTGCCGATCAGGACGACGTCGCCGGGGGCCAGGGTGACGGGCCCGCCCTGCTCGTAGACGGCGTCTTCGAGGATGCCCAGCGGCACGCCGGTGTTGGGCAACTCCTCGATCTGCCCGGTGCCCCCGCGCAGCCAGAGCGCCGGGTCGTGCCCCCCGGAGGTCCACCGCAGCGAGCGGGTCGGCGCGTCCAGCACGCCGTAGAACAGCGTCATGAACCGCTCCTCGCCGGTGTCCCGGACCAGGTGGGTGTTCAGGGCGGCGAAGAGCCCGCCGAGGTCCCCGCCGTGCCGGGCGGCGTGGCTGCGGAGGACGCCCCGGGCCGACGCCATCAGCAGCGCCGCCCCGATCCCGTGCCCCGTCACGTCGCCGATGGCGATGCCGAGCTTTCCCGCCCCGACCTCCACCAGGTCGATGAAGTCGTAGTAGTCGCCGCCGGTCTCGTCGCAGTAGACGGCCCCCCCGGCGATGTCGAAGCCCGCCAGCCGGGGGGCCTCGGCAGGCAGGAGGTGTTGCTGGATCTCCATGGCCAGGGCCAGCGAGGCCTTGAGCTTTTCGCGTTCGGCCAGTTTCGGCCCGGTGTCGTTGAAGGTCTCCGCCAGCTCCTGGAGCTCGTCGCCGGTGCGGACGTCCACCCGGGCGGAGAAGTCGCCGGCGGCGAGTCTCCTGCCGGCGGCGGTCAGCTCGCGGATCGGGCGGGTCACCGCCCGCGAGGTCAGCAGCGCCACCGCCGCCACCGCCGCCGCCACCGCCAGCAGCACCGCCCCGGCGATCTGGAGGCCCTGGATGGTCCTGGCGAGGACGTACCGCTCGGCCTGGGCGGCCTGGGCGACGATCCGCTCGGCCGGCACGATGACGACGGGGAAGGGCTCGTCGTCCCCCCCGCCGGCCCCGTACGCCCACAGCGACTCCCGCCCGGCGAAGGGCATCTTCCGCACGCCGGAATGCCCGGCGACCGCGTCGGCCCGCAGCGCCGCCAGCTCGGCGGGGTCGTCGGAGACCAGGAACTCCAGCTCCACCGGCACCCGCCAGTCCCGCTTGCGCTGCTGGTAGCTCTTCCGGGCGATGATCTGGAGCTTCTGTTCGCCGGCGCCGCCGACCCGGCCGGGGATGACGAACATGGTGTCGGCGTGGGCCGACCAGTCGGCCGGCAGCTTCAGCTCCTCAAAGATGGCCGTCAGCGGCACGTCGATGGCGGTCACGCCCGCCAGGGCGCCGTCGGGGCGGCGGACCGGCATCGACACCGTCAGCAGGACGGTGCCGGTGGAGACGTCCGGCAGGGGGGGCAGCCAGGTGAGCCGGCCGGCCTTCTTGGCGGCGGCGTACCACGGGCGGGCGCGGGGGTCGTACTCGGGCGGGTACCCGCCGTGCCCGGGGTAGGAGGTGTGGACGCCCGACTCCATCGCCGTGTACTGCCAGTACATCAGGTGGGGATTGGCGCGGTGCAGGCGCCGGTACACCTCCGGCATGGTCGAGAGCCGACCCAGGTCGTCGGCGACGGCCTTGGCGGCCCGGTCCGCGCCGGCGGCCAGGAAGCAGACCTGATGGCGGTACGTCACCGGCACCCGGACCAGCCGGCCGTCGGCGCCCGCGCGGTGGTGCCTCTCCGACGCCGACAGACCCGCCGGCGCCCCGACGCCCTTGTCATAATCGGCCGAGAAAAACAGCTCCCGCGCCGCCGGCGGGCTCCCCGCCAGCCGGCGCTCCACCTCCCGCTGCTGGATGTCCACCGCCAGCTCCAGCAGCCTCCGGTCGCGCTCGAGGATCCGCCCGTAGTCCTCGACCAGGAACCGGAGCTGCCGGCGGGCATTGCCGGAAAGGATCTCCCGCGACTGCCCCGCCAGGTGCGCCCCCAGCCGGCGGGCCGAGAAACTGTGCAGAAAGCTCGCCGCCGTCAGCGGCACCAGGGCGATGACCAGAAGCAGGATCAGCAGCTTCCATCGAATCTTCATGACGCACCCGCCTGTCCCAGTCCCCTCCCGCCCGCCATCCTGAAGGGGGATTCTCGCACGGAACGCCGAGGCGTTCAACGCCCGGCGGGGGCCGGCTCGCCGCGGCGGGGTCTGGCCGTCGCGGATCGAAGAGTCGAAGGTGGGAATCGCCGGCCCCCGGCGCCCCATGCCGGGTGCCGCATGCCAAACCCCCGCCGGGCGTGCGCTATTACTTCTTTCCGCCGGCGGCCTTCTTCTTGTCGGCGGCCATGACGGCGCGTTCCCGGGCGTCGAGCTTCCCGTCCCGGTTCCTGTCGTAGCGCCGAAGCATCCGCTGGTGGGCCTCCAGGTCGTACCTCTTGGAGTAGTACTCCTCCACGGCCTTCATTTCCTTCTCGTCGAGCTCCTTGTTCCTGTCCTTGTCGAATCGCCCCAGGAGGTACTGCTTCCGCGAGGCATGGGCGCACTTGAACATCAGGTAGCGCTCCTTCTCGCCGAGCCGCCCGTCGCGGTCCTTGTCCCACCGCCGGAGGATCTCCTCCTGGCGCTTCTTCTCCGCCTCGACGGCCGCCTGCATGGCGGCGCGCTCCTTCAGGTCGAGCCTGCCGTCGCGGTTCTCGTCCCATTCCCTCAGGGCGTCGTGGCGGCGCTTCTGCTTCTCCTGCCGGCGGTAGTACGCGTCCCGCGCCCACATCTCCCTCTCATCGAGCTTCCCGTTGGCGTTGTCGTCCCAGCGCTGGATGTTCCACGGCAGCTTCCGCCGGTTCGGGACGTGGATCGGCCGACGAAGGTGATCGTTGGCCTGGTCCTTCTCAGCGGCCAGCAGCTTGCCGTTCTTGTCCCGGTCGTACCGCTTCAGCAGGTCCTGCTTCAGCGCCGCCCGGTACTTCTCGGCCTCCGGCCAGTTCAGGGCCCCGCTGCCGTCCAGGTCGTGCCCCCGGGCCATCCACCACCCCTCATAGGCGCGGACGAACGGGCCGCCCTTCTTCCGGGCCTTGTCAAACTCCCGTTGCGACAGCTCCCCGTCCACGCCGGCGGCCTCGAAGAAGGCGTCGCGCTCGGCGTCGGGGTTGTACTTCTCCATCAGGGCCTCGACGTGATCGGCGCGGAGCGGGTCGGCCTCGGCCGGGCCCGTGGCCGCCGTCGGGGGCGCCGGCGGGGCGGCCCAGGACGCCCCGGCCAGAACGGCCGCCAGCCAGATCGTCAAGCCGCGGAACATGGTCCTTCCTTTCCCGGCAGCCGGCTGCGCACACCCCGGCGGCCGGTCCAATTCCTTAAACCCCCCCGGCGACGCCGAGTTTCACACTTATCTCTTGCCCCCCCGCCGACATTTTTTTCTGAATTTCCGCCACCTGCCCCCCAGCCGGCGCTTTTCGGCCTAACGAACCCGGGACGCAGCGCTTGGCCCGTTTTCCCCGATCCGATTGACGGCACTAATCTCATATATGGGGGCGCGGCGCGCTTCGCCCGCCGGGCGCGGGGGCCGGCCGGGGCCCGATGCACAAGGGGACGGCAAGCTGCCCCACTGAGAGGACGTTTGAAAACCTGAAGCTAAGACTTTTCTAAGTAAAAGCTTACGACAATAATCGGCTCGGGGCCCCGACGGGTAAAACGCCTACCAACGAGTCCCTTATGAGAAAGGCACTTACAGAAAAAAGGCAAGAGAAGTGTTTACCATTAACCGCCCGGCGCCATTCACGCAAGCTGCTTTCCTTAAAGCGGTTATGTGGACGCCGTTGCAGATTGCACGGGTAAAGGTTTTTACTAATGGCGCGTCGAGACGGGATCGTCGGGGGGCGGCGTCATCCGGCGGGTTGGCCGGCGGGCGCGGGGCGCGCCTCGTCGGCCTCGGCTTCCTTCCCCGGAACCGCCGGGCCGTCAACAAGCCCCAGGACCTCGTACAGGGTGTGCCGGCCGGTCTTGCCCCTCAGCCGAACCGGCGGAAGCCGGCGGGCAAGGACGTGCCCCGCCACCAGCCGGTAGGTCTCCTCGCTCAGGAGCAGCTCGCCGTTGCGGGCCTCGTGCTCGATCCTGCTGGCGACGTTGACCGTGTCGCCGATGAGGGTGAAGTTGGAGCGTTTTCGGCTGCCGATGCTTCCGGCGACCACGTGTCCGGTGTGCATGCCGATGCCGATTTGAACGGGCGGGGCGCCGCCGGCGGCGGCCCGGTTGAGCTGTTCCCGCGCGACCTTCATATTCACGGCGGCGCGGACGGCGCGGAGGGCGTGGTCGTCAAAGGGCGCCAGCACGTTCCAGGCGGCCATCACCAGGTCCCCGACGTACTTGTCCACCCACGCCCCCTCCCGCGCCAGAGGCCGACACAACGCCTCGAAGTGCTCGCTGAGCAGCACCACCACCTGCTCGGACCCCAGCGCCTCCGTCAGCGCCGTGAAGCCCCGGATGTCGCTGAACAGCACCGTCGCCTCGCATCGCCGGGGGCGGGTCATGACCTCCGGATGGGCGTGGATGTACGCCAGCAGCTCCTCCCCGACGGCGCTGCCGAACATCCGCTCGATCTTCCGGTTCTGCCGGCGCAGGGCGGCGGTGGTGTAGCCGATGCCGCAGGCGGCCTGGGCGGTGAAGGCGACGATCAGCTCCAGCGGGATGAAGACCCACCGGTGGCGGATGAACAGGGCGCCGCTGAGGGCGACGGCCCCGGCCAGGACCGCCCCCAGCAGCACGCCGCTGCCGATCATGCTCCGCAGCACGCGGCGCTTTCCGGAGGCGGGGTCCTGCCAGAAGACCCACCCCAGCCCGACCACGACGGCGCCGATCGCCGCCGGGCCCAGCCAGGGAAGCTCCCTGGCCGTCTCGCGGAGGTAGCGGCCCTGGAGGATCTGGCTGGCCAGGTTGGCGTGGATCTCCACGCCGCTCATGCCCCAGTTGCGGAGCACCTCGACGCGGACGCCCTCCTCCGCCAGCGCGTCCGTCTCCACGCCGTACCTCCGCTCGAAGAAGCGCCGGTACTCGGCGTCGCCCCCGGCGGGGTTGACGCTGACGGAGAAGCGGTCGGCGTTGCGGAGCGCCGGGCCGATCAGCACCAGCTTGCCCCGGAACGTCTCCGGCGGCACCTTCCCGTCCAGGACGTCCAGGGCGCTGAACTGGCGCCCGAGCATCTCGAAGAACTGGGCGGGCCCGGAAAGGTCGATGAGCACCTCGGCGGGCACGCGGAAGCGGCCGGCGACCTCGACGGAGCCATCGGTGTCGTCGTGCCAGATCCACGCCGTGCCCAGGGCGCTTCCGGTCTCATCGGGCGTCCCGGCGAAGACGCGGCAGAGCTGGAAGGCGAAGATCGGGGTGTCGGCATCGCCGGCGACGAGCCCCGGGCGCGCGCGGCGGAACTTCCCGTCGGGGTCGGGCTGGAGGATGAGGTTGCCCTGGGCGGCCCACTGGCGCAGCGCCGGGATGGGGCGCTTCTCCTCGGCGACGGTCACGTGGCAGCCGAGAACGGCGTCCACGCCCTCGGTCCCCAGCCGGTCGCTCCCGCCGAGGGCCTCGGCCAGGGGCCCGTCGAGTGCGGCGAGGGGCACGTTGAGGATGAAGTCGACGCCGACGGTCTTGGCCCGGCCTCGGGCGAGCTTCACCAGCAGCTCGCTGAGCGCGTAGCGGATGACGTACCGGTCC
>CAZNSB010000241.1:6240-7861 GCA_964575155.1 uncultured Planctomycetaceae bacterium
CCTGGCGGGTCCTCTCGTCGATGCCGATGATGAGCACGTCGTCGTGCGGCGCCGGCGACGCCCCCAGCCGATGCCGGACGACGAACAGCTCATCCAGCCACAGCCCCCGCACCGGCGCCAGCGCGGCGGATCGGCTCATGGCGATGCCCAGCGCCGACCAAAGCCCGGCCGAGGCCAGACCGACAAGCACGGCCCTTCTCCCGCCCAGAAGCGTCATGACGGTGCTCCGGGCTCCGATGCGACTCGCCGGAGCCTACCTCCGGCGGCGGGCGATCGCCACCGGCGCTTCGGGGCGAGGCGGTCGGCGGCCCTCCATGCCGGCGCCGGCGGCGTCGACGACGACCAGCACGCGCCCGTTTCGCGCCAGCCCGGCGGCGCGGGGGCTCTTGAGCAGCTTCAGGGCCTCTTTGTTGGAGATGACGAGGACGGCCTTGTTCTTTCCGCCGGCTCGGAGGGCGCGGACGGGGTGCCGCCGGGGCTTCCTCCGCGGGCGCGTCGCCGGAGCCGTAGCCGCTGCCGGGGCCTTCGGGGCGTCGGCCCGCGCCAGCACCAGCGTGCCCCACCCGACGCCGTCGGTGTCTTGGGAAGGCATGGCCAAGGCCCACGGGCAGCCGGCCGCCGGCTCCGGCCGACGCACGCTCTCGCGAGCCCTTTCCCTCTCGCCGAGCCCCGCCGGCGGGCGGCGCGATTGCAGCCTCTCGAACTCCAGCTCCGTGGTGGCGTAGCTACAGCACCCCCGGCCGACGGCGACGGGCCTCGGCACCGTCTCCATGTCCAGGAGGACGCGCTCGTCCTCGGTGACCACGCAGGGATACATGCAGGGATCGAACGCCAGCCCGCGGGCGTCGATCACGATCAGGTCGCCGCCGACGTGGGCGCCCCCGGCGGGGGCGACCCACCGGGCGCGCTTCCGCCCCCCCAGCAGCCTCCGGTGGGTCCGCAACTGTTCGTCGTACAATCTACCGGCCAGCGCCTTCACGCCGAACATGGGCACACGGACCTCCGCGAACCAGAAGGTTTTCCCGGCCTGTTTCCGCTGGTAGGTCCTGGTGACCTTGAAGTCCTTGAGGTGGCCCTTCAGGAACAGCCGCCCGTTCTTGAGGCCCTCGATCCGCCCGTTGATGCCGATGCGGACGCCCAGCGACGCCGCCAGCACGTTGCGGAGGGCGATGACCTCGGCGGCCCGGCGGGCCTGGAGCGCGGGGGCGGCGCCCGGACCGGCCTGGACGGACCGGCCGACGGCGACGAGCGTCTTGCCCGACCAGTCGACGAAGCCCCTGCGCTGCCCGGCGACGACGACCTCGCTGCGGGCGCGCTGGAACGGCGCCAGCAGGCCCGCGTCGACCCCGGGCAGATGAAAAGGCGTCGAGGCTTGTGGCCCGGCCGGCGGCAGCGGCTTTTCCTCGCCGGCGAGGAGGCACGCCCCCGCGCCCGCCAGGGACGCCGCGAGCACCGCCGACCCCCGCAAACGCGCGCTGCGAAGCTTGAACATGGGTCACCCTCTTTCGCGTCCCAGTCTACCGGTGCGCCGCCGGAGTCACAAGAATCGAAATCCCCGGCGGGGGGCCCGTGGTCGGGTAGCCCCGGGTGATTGCTCACCCGGGGCCCCCACAGATCCGGA
>CAZNSB010000242.1:0-7854 GCA_964575155.1 uncultured Planctomycetaceae bacterium
GTACCACGAATCCTGCTGTGAGCGTGCCTGCAAGCCCTTGTGATCCCAGAAATGAGTCGCCAGCATGTGTTAGCCTATCGCCCTCCCCCGCCGGCGTCAAGCCGTTTTGAAGTTATTCTGGCGCCTGGTTCAGACGGGGGTAAGGGCTCCCGCAGAAATAACTTGGGCAATCGCCACCGCTCTGGGGCTCTCGGCATGGGCCCGGACGCCGGCTTGTCGTTCAAGTTATTTCTGCGGGAACCCTAACAGGTGGACGCCGTCTGGGACCCCGGCGGCGGGGGCCGCCATGTCGCAGGCCCGTCGACGGGCCTTTGCGCCGAGCGGAGCGAGGCGTTCAGCCCCGGCCTTGGAGGCCGGGGTCTCGGTCCGACGCCCCCCCAAACCAGCCCGCTTCAGCGGGCTTAAATCTTTCCGGCTTGAGCCGTTCGGACGTGAGCATGCTGAAGCACGCTTGCGGGACAGGCCCCGCCCGCTGCCCCAGGGCCAGGGGCCCTGGTCTGCACCCGCGGTCGGCGGGGAAGACCCGTGAACGGGCCTGCGAAACCCTCCTGACGTAGACTCCTATCGGCATATTGCGAGCACCGCTTCTTGATGACCCCCAGCCCGCCGATGACCGGCAGCAATGAGGCAGGCGTTCAGGACGGGCATCGCATCTCGCCGACGCCAGCTTTGAGCTGCAGACATCGGCACGGTTCACACTCTCGTGAGTTCGTACTGCTCTGCCTCTTCCTTGGCTCCCGCTTGCTGCTCCCGGCGGGCGATGGCCTTCAATGATTCCGCCATCTGCTTCATATACGTTGTCAGATGGATGACATAGAGCGTTAGCAGAGCCAGTATGCCCAGCAGGCCCACCACCAGAAACGCTACAACAGCGAAAAGCGAGGTGTTCCCAACCATATCGTTCCTTCCTTATCTGCTTTGGACGCTAGGCCGTCCAGGTCTTCGCTCGAAAGACCGCCCCATCGGCCGCGGGCGGTAAACGCAGCCTGTTCGAGACGACGACATCCGTGACAGGCACACTACCTATCGGCTAGTTACGCGGTGGGCTTGCGTATCAGTGCAAGCCCGCCGAGGGCCAGCAGCGCCAGCGTGGCGGGTTGGGGGAGTTGACTGATAGGGACCGCCCGGGGACAATGCGGCCACCGGCGCCTTTGGACCGGGGAAGAAGCTGAAACATGGCCCGTCAGCTACTCATCGCCCTCTGCGCGGCAGGGCTCTTTCCGCTGTCCGGTGTCGCGGGCAGAACGGCAAAGAAGCCCGGAACTGCCACCCAACCGGCTTCGCCGGAAAGGAAAAAGGCAAGGTACCTTCTCATCCCGGTCAAGGGCGTAATCGGCGCGGACTTCACTGCGGCCCAGATGAAGCCGCGCCTGAGGCGAGCCGCGAGGCTGAAGTTCTCCGTCCGACGCCCCCCCGAAACCAGCCCGCTTCAGCGGGCTTAAATCCTTCTGGCTTGAGCCCTTCGGACGTAAGCACGCTTGCGGGACAGGCCCCGGGCGCTGCCCCAGGGCCAGAGGCCCTGGTCTGCACCCGCGGTCGGCGGGGAAGACCCGTGAACGGGCCTGCGAGAAGCCACTGCTCTTACCCAAGCTCGCCAGTAACTGAACCATGCCTGAAAACAGGACAGGCAGAACGCGCAGCGCCGGCATTGTGCGGGCGTATGCGCAACAGCGCGGCTGCACGCAAGTGTATGCAGCCGGCGGGGATACCCCCAAGGGGACTCGAACCGAATGACGTAAGGACCTGCGACTCAAATCACTTACGTCAATCGCCCAAATCGGGCGGCGCAGAATCCGGCGCACACCCCCCAGCACCCGCTGAATTCGGTCCTGATCTGCGCCGGATGATCGACGCTTGGCCGAAGCTGCCCGCGCATATCAAGGCCGCGATCCGAACGCTGGTCAATAGCGCTGCGGAGGTACGGCGATGAAGGGCAAGCGTGAAGGGCCTCCGCCCGAGTGCGAGGGATGCAACCGGGCAAGCTACTCGAACTGCCGGGACTGTGACCGGCAGAAGATGAACACTTTGGACCAAGACCCTGAAAACGTCGGCCGAGATCGCCGGCGCCGAGCGAAGGGACAGCAGACCAATGGCAGTGCATGACAATCCGAACGTGGGGATTGTGGGATACGGAGTGGTCGGCAAGGCCGTGGCCCGGACCTTGGGCGCCACGCGGTACTTCGATCCGGGCAAGGGATGCTGTACGGAGGCACACAGGCAGGCTGTCAACAGGGCGACGTTCACGTTCGTCTGCGTCCCGACACCGATGAAACCACCGAAGGGGGCGGCTGACGTTTCGGCGGTTGTGGCGGCGGTCAACTGGATCGAATCGGAGATCATCGTGATCCGCTCCACCGTCCCGCCGGGAACGACCGAACACCTGCGCTTGGCGACCGGCAAGCGGATCGTGTTCCAGCCGGAATACCTGGGCGAGACAGCAGCGCACCCGATGGTCGATCACCACAGGCAGGGGTTCACCGTCCTGGGCGGGTCGATTGAGGATACGCAGCTCGTCGCGGACCTGTACGCCACGGTCTACCACGCGGGACATCGGTTCGTCTTCACGGACGCGACAACCGCGGAGTTGGCGAAGTACATGGAGAATTGCTGGCTGGCGATGAAGGTGACGTTCTGCAACGAGTTCTTCGACATTGCGCTGGCGTTCGGGGTGTCCTACCACGAGCTGCGGGAGGCATGGTTGGCCGACTGGCGGGTAAACAGGGATCACACCTTCGTCTATCCGCATGACCGGGGCTGGGCGGGCAAGTGTCTACCGAAGGACGTGGCGGCGCTGATTGCCGCGGCCAGGGGGAGGGGGATGGAGCCGGCGCTCATGCGGGCGGTGGAGGCGGTCAACACGTGGCAGCGCGACCCCGACCGCGACCATTGCCGGCGGGCTACCGCAGGGCAGGAGATTCTGCCGGGCTCAGGTGACCGTGGAGTCGGCCAGCCGTCTGTTCGCATCCTGCGTGGGTCCTTCCTGGGCATCAACGGAGGGACACCTCGGCGGGAACAATCGCGAAGGTGACTAATCTTTCTTTTCTGGAGAATGTTATGGGTAAGCGTGCAATCGAGGCGAAACCGCCGCTCAGGCTGGAGTGGATCGAGGCCGGGTCGCTAACGGAGAATCCGAGCAACTGGCGGCGTCATTCAGAGGAACAGCTACAGTCGATCCGGGAACTACTGGACGATCCCGACGTGGGATGGGCGGGGGCTTGCCTGTTCAACGAACGGACGGGGCGGCTGATCGACGGCCACGCCAGGAAGAAGGTCACGGACCCCAAGACGCCGATCCCGGTCCTCGTTGGGGATTGGAGCCCGGAGGCCGAGGCCAAGATTCTCGCGACCCTGGACCCGGCCGGGGCAATGGCGACAGGCGACCCCGAGGCGTACGAGGCGCTGGTCGCGGGCGTGGAAGCGGACGGCCTGTGGGTCCGCGACCTGATCCACCAGACCGCTGCGGGATTGGAGCGGGGCGCCCGAGCCAGTGACGAGGGCCTGGAGGACGCCGCCGAGGAAGCGGTTCACCCGGACATGGAGTGCCAACCATTCGAGCACTACGACTACATCCTGCTCATGTTCCGGCACGACCAGGACTTCCAGCAGGCGTGCGAGCTGTTGGGGATCAAGAAGGTCCAGGTTCGGTATCCGGGCGGGCTGCGGAAGATCGGGCTCGGCCGGGTCGTCGAGGGGCCGGCGGCGATGCGGAAGCTGCGCGGGAGGGCCAAGGCGTGAAGATCATCATACCGACCAAGGGCCGGGCCGACACGGTGGCCGACAAGTCGCTGCGGCTGTTCCCGGACGCGACGCTGTGCGTTGGCGGCGACGAAGCAGCGGTATACCGGAAGGTGAGCAACCGCCTGTTGATCCATCCGCCGGAGGTCGTGGGAATCGGGCCGCTCCGCCAGTGGATCCTCGACAACGTGAAGGACCGTTGCGTGGTCATGGTGGACGACGATGTGAAGCACGTCTACAGCATCGTCGGCTTCTACAAGGAGCGGTTCGACGACCCGGACGTGGCCCAGGCCATTGTCGAGCGGTCGGCTATCCTGGCGATGGACGCCGGCGTCCGCGTCTTCGGATTCAACCAGGCGTGGGATGTGCGGAAGTACAACCCCTTCAAGCCATTCGTCCTGAACGGGTGGACCGGCGGGGTAATCGGGATCGTCGGGCGAGAGCTGCGATATGACACGTCGCTGCTGTTGCGGGCGGACATCGACTTCTGCCTGCAATCGCTGGTGCGCGACCGGATCGTGCTGATCGAGAACAGGTACAGCTTCGTCCACGACAGGTTCGCCGGCAGGGGCGGCAACGCGGCGCAACGGTCGAGCGAACGCCATGCCCGCGAGATCGCCTACCTCCGCCGCAAGTGGGGAGCCCACCTGGACGTGCGGCAGGTCAAGAGGACCACGCGGCTGATCGTCCGCGTGGACCGCTGACGCCGGCCCAGGTGGGGCAGGCTCCCGAAACGCTGGTGAAAACATGGAGAAATTTGATTTTGTTGTCAAACCCTTCCCCATCAAAGTTTTGGGTGAAGGCCGATCCGAACTCGGTTATTGACATAACGCCAGTAGGGACAGATACTTATGATAGATGAACCGGACGCGAGACAACGCGACCTTGACAACCGACACCGGAAACGACAAGCGGCCGACGAAGGGCTGGTAACGCTTCCTTCATTGGGAGTGGCTAATCCCGGCAACCCGAACGGGGCGACCCGCGGGACCGGGGCCGAACGGAGCCGACCTAATGAGCACGCCCGGACGATAGGGGCCAGACGGCGACCTGCCTGGAAGGAATCGACCTGCGTAGGAGCGTACTGGCGAGCTGGACGGATGCGAACAGCACGGGTTCCGGGAGTGGTCCTCGGACGTGGACGCCAGCGCCGCGGAGCGTCTCCGCGGGATGGGCCTCCGAGTCCGGGAGCCGGGAATTGAAAGGGCGAGCGATGAAACGTACGCGACGAGTGGACATGACGGCGTTAGCGGAGCAACTGATCGGCATGGCGAAGGAAGCCGGGAACGGGAACATGAGAGACAGCGCCGAAGCGATGGTTGCGGACTTCGCAGGATCGGCGGGTGTGCCCGCAGACGAGCTTTGGCGGGCCGTGACGCGCAGGCTCGACCTGGAGCGGATCATGGCTGCGATTCGTGACGGGCGATGCTTCCTCCAGACGTATTGCGGGAAGCGGCGGGTGCGGTCGTATCGGGACGATACCGGATGGGCGGTGACGAACAACACGGATGATCCGTACCACCAGCAGAGCTTCATGGTCAGCCTGTCGGACTTCGTGATCGAGCCGCCGGTGAGGGGGGCTGAGCGATGATCGCCGCGACGATAGACGAACAGGCCGTGGCGGTGCTGCGGGAGCGCAGGGCGGCGGGCGAATCACTGACGGTCCTGGCTGACGAATACGGCGTGGCTTGGCAGCGGATCGACAAGGCGACCCGCAACGGCCTTCCGGGCCAGGCCAGAACGGCCCCGGTGCCCAGGCAGGCGCCCGAGGCGACGGCGCCGCCCAGGCGGGCGCCGAAGCCGATCCGCGTGAAGGTGAAACGCGACCCGAAGCCGGGGCCGCTGACGGAGCGTTACCGTCCGCGGACGCGGGACCAGATCGTCGGGCAGCCGGCGGTGACCGGGTTCCTCAAGGGGTTCGTGGCGGAGCCGTACTCGACGGCGCTGCTGCTTGAGGGCATGACCGGGACCGGCAAGACCTCCGCGGCGCTGGCCCTGGCCGAAGCGCTGGCCTGCGACGTGAAGGAAGGCGAGTTCGGCGGCGTCCACGAAATCGCCAGCGGCGAACAGAACGCCGACGCCGTGCGCGAGACCTACCGGCGAATCTGGCAGACTCCGCTGTACGGGTCCGGGTGGAAGGTCGTTGTTGTGAACGAGGCCGACCGGATGAACGGGGCGGCCGAGACGATCTGGCTGGACCGGCTGGAACACCTGCCGCCGCGGACGGTCGTGGTATTCACGACCAACTACGCGGCGAAGCTGTCGAAGCGGCTCCGCGACCGCTGCACCCGCCTGGAGTTCGACGGGTCCGCCGAAAGCCTGGAAGGCGCGGCCGTGGGGCTGCTCATGGCGATTTGGCGGGCCGAGACGGGCAAGCACGGGAGCGTCCGATGGCTGCGAAGCATCGTTCGCGGCGCGGCCGAGGATGGTCAGCTTTCACTGCGGCGGGCGGTCCAACTGATTGTCCCCCTGGTGGCGACGGCGAAGGGGGGTGGATCGTGCGGACAATGACCACGCGGGGGTATTCGCTATTGGACGTGTCGTCGGCGATGCAGAAGGCCATCCGCCGGCAGGACGCGAGGCTGGCGGGCTACTGGGCCATCGAGCTGTTCGAGAGCGGCTTCGCGGAGTACGTGTGGCGGCGGCTGCTGACGATCAGCGCCGAGGACTGTTGGGGCCTCATCACCTTCGAGATCGAGGCGCTGCACCGCTCTTGGCAGATCATCGACCGGCGGAAGAAGGGCGGCGGGCGTGTGTTCGTCGCCAAGGCGGTGATCTTGCTGTGCCTCGCGCGGAAGTGCCGTGACGCAGACCACCTGACGAACCTTGTGTACGATCCGAAGGCCGTCACCGACGCGCAAATCACCCGCGACCTGGAGCGGGCGCGGGCGAAGCCCGAGGAGATTCCGCCCTACGCCTTCGACGTGCATACCGGCAAGGGCAAGCGGGCCGGCAAAACCCGCGAGGATTTCTTCCTCGACGAAGATGGGGCGCTCAAGCCCAAGCAGCCGGGGCTGTTCGACGCGGACCTGGAGCGGCTGCGCAAGAGAGCCAAGCGATAAGCGGGGCGCCCGGGCAACCGGGCGTCCCCCTTTTTGGCGTTGTGATCGGGAGTGACCGGACATGATCGGACGGGACCGACAGACAGCGGCGGCGAGGCCCACAGACGTTTCAGGAGGCCCGATCCCAAGCGGGATGGACCTTGACCCCGGACCGGAGCGTGGCGGCTTCTGGAAGCCCTTGAGGCCCGGACACAAGAACGCCCCCGAAAGGCCCCAGGACGCTTCGGGCCGGAGAGCGGACCGATCACTCGGCCCCGGCCGGCGAAGGCCCTGGCGCGTAGCTGGAGGCCCCGGCGATGGATAATGAACTGAGCAACCGGATCGTCCTGATGCTGACGAACGGGATGCGGATCGAAGCGGCCGAGGCGTACGCGGTCCAAGCGGGCGAGACGCCCGGGGCGGCCCGGAAGATCGTAGTCGAGGCCCGCAAGCGGATCACCCTGGCCGCGGACTTCGACCGGGACGAACAGTTGGGCAAGGCGGTGTCGCGCCTCGAGGATCTGTACGCCAAGTCCATCGTCGCCAAGGACCCGAGGACGGCGCTCCAGGCGCAGAAGGAGTTGAACCGGCTGCTGGCGCTATACGACGCCGGCGGCGACAGCGAAGCGGACGGCGGCGACGATGAAGCGGCCCGGCAGTTGGAGTTGATCGCCGGCTATCTGCTACCTTTGGAACTGACGGATGAAGGATACCCCGTTGAAGAGCACGCGAGAATCGCGGCCGAGATCATCCGGCGGACGCGCGAGGCCGAGTAAGGCCGAATACGCCCGCGTCAAGGAACGCGCCCGCAGGCGGAGCCGGGCGGTCACCCTGGCGGGTCAGGACATCGCGCCGCTGCCGGCGGTCGCCCAGCCGCGGCGGCGGGAGCGGGCCGACCGCGACTTCCGGTACTTCTGCGCTACGTACTTCCCGCACCTGTTCACGCTGCCCTTCTCGGACGATCACCTGCGCGTCGTCGCGAAGATCGAGCACGCCGTCCGGCACCGAGACACGTTCGCCGTGGCCATGCCCCGCGGGTCGGGCAAGACCACGCTGTGCCAGGTCGCCGTGCTGTGGG
>CAZNSB010000243.1:0-7789 GCA_964575155.1 uncultured Planctomycetaceae bacterium
GGCAGGGGCTCGCCCCCTGCGGGCCCCGCCCACGCAGATGAAGAGGATCGATGATGAAGACCGCCCACGCATTCATTCTGGCGGCCGGTGCGTGCTTCCTCCTGGCGCGCCCGGGCGCCCTGCCGGCCGGCATCGTCAACCCCCACCTGCGGACCGACCGGTCCGTGGACACGCGTTCGGCCAGGACGATCGTTCGCGACCTTCTCACCCCGGGCATGAGCGACGAGCGGAAGGCCGCCGCCATCTTCAACTGGCTGCGGCGGGTCGTCTTCCACAGCGGCCCGGAAGAGCCCATGCGCCACGACTTCAACCTGATGATCAACGTCTTCGGGTACGGCTCGTGCTACATGCAGACACACCCGCTCAGCCACCTCTACCAGCAACTCGGGTGGCCCTGCCGCGACTGGACCCACCGGGGCCACCACATGATGGAGGTCTACTACGACAAGGCCTGGCACTGCTTCGACCCGCACATGACGTTCTATGTCCACAACCGCGCGAAGCCCCCGGCCATTGCCTCCGTGGCGGAGCTCCGGAAGGACCAGACGCTGGCCTACGACGCCGTCAAGGAACGCCGCGCCTGCCCGGGGTACCTGCTCTGCGGGGACAGCCCCAAATACTTCTCGGGCGACGAGAAGTGGGTGCTCCACCGGCCGTTCCGCATCCACCGCGGGGCCGACCGGGAGTTCGGCGCGATCACCCTCCCGCGAGGCATGCGCTACGTCCGCACCTGGATGGGCAAGAAGTTCTACAAGCCCCACGGCTTCGGCCGCGGCAAGGGCCGCCCGTACCATACGTGCGGTCGCGGGGCCGATCGAAAGGACCCGATCAACTGGCCGTACTGGGAGCCCTATGTTTCCGGCGGTCACGGCCGGCACGCCAGCAGCGGATACCTGGAGTACGCGCCGGACCTGACCGGCCCCGGCTGGCAGGATGGGGCGATCCGCCACTACAACCTCGTCGGCGAGCCGAACAAGGCTCACCCCGCGCTGCACCCCCAGGTCGCCGGCGAGCCCGGGGAGGTGATCTTCGGCGTCCGCTGCGCGTACATCATCACGGCGGCGTCGCTGAAGCTTTCCGGCAGCGTGGGCGCCGCCGGCGATTCTCTTGCCGCCGCCGTCTCCACGCAGTGGGTCCGAGACGGCTCCCGCCGGGTGTGGAAGTCCGTCTTCGAGGCCCGCCAGCCGGGCGACTTCGCCACCGCGGTCGATCTCACCGGGGCGATCGAGGGCAGCCTGCGGGGCTGCTGGGTTCGCGTGGCCATGCAGGCCAAGGACCCCGCGAAGACGGGCCTCAACGGATTCAGGTTCCACGCCGACTTCCAGCTCAACCCCTACGCCCTCCCGCAACTGCTGCCGGGAAAGAACACGCTCTTTATCACTGCGGCCCGAACGGACGTCCCGCTGAACGTCCGCGTGGCCTGGTCGGAAGGCGAAAAGTGGGCCGCGCAGAAGGAGTTCAAGGCCGTCGTCACGAGACGTGCCCACGAAGCGACCGTCGAGGCCGCCGGGCCGAAGCTCCCGCGGATGCAGGCCATCGAGTTCTGCGTCGACCCGTGAAGCGCTGAGAGAAAGTAGCCCCCCGCGGGAGAAGGTTGTACGTGGATCCGTGAAGCGCTGAGAGAAAGTAGCCCCCCGCGGGGGAAGGTTGTACGTGGATCCGTGAAGCGCTGAGAGAAAGTAGCCCCCCCCGCGGGGGAAGGTTGTACGTGGATCCGTGAAGCGCTGAGAGAAGGTAGCCCCCCGCGGGGGAAGGTTGTACGTGGATCCGTGAAGCGCTGAGAGAAAGTAGCCCCCCGCGGGAGCGGGGGGTTGCGGGCCCTGGCGCCTGAGGCATCGTAATGGAAAAAAACATCCCTGGGATGTCTATCCTTCTGGCGACCTGTCTGTTGGGGACATCGGCGATGGCTCGAAACATCAGACTCGTCCGGGAAGGCGACGTGGACACCACGGACGTCCGCTCGCTGGTGGCGACCGCGACGGCCGGCTGCAAGACCGACCGGGAGAAGATGATCGCCCTGTGGGCCTACATCGCCCGCAGCGGCTTCTACCACTGGTGTGAGGCCCGCGAGGACCCCGAGGGCGCCTGCGAGCTGGGCGTGGTGTACGATCCGATCACGGCCTTCAACGTCTACGGCACGGTGATCTGCTACCAGGTGGTGGACCTGCTGGGCAACCTGGCGGCCGAGGCCGGCCTGGGCAGCAGGACGCGCGGCGTTCCCGGCCACCGGGTGCTGGAGGTGTTCTACGACGGCAAGTGGCACCTCTTCGACGCCCAGTATGACTGCGCCGCCTACTACGTCGCCGACGACGGGCAGACGATCATCGACCTGGCGGAGCTGTGCAAAGACGCCGGCAAGTACATCCGCAAGCCCACCCACCCCTCCGAGCCCTTCTACCAGTTCGACCGCCTCGGCGGAAAGTTCTGGCCGTGGGAGTCCAAGGAGCACTGCATCAAGAAGTTCTACCAGCCGAACGTGCCCAAGCGGGGCGACTGCTATGCCCCCTACATCGCCCGCGGGCACACGATGCACCTGGACCTCCGCCGCGGGGAGAAGCTCATCCGCCGCTTCAGCAACGAGGGCAAGTGGTACTGCCCGCCGGCGCTCTACGCTCGCTGGAAGCGCGACAAGACGCAGCGCTGGGTGGACAAGGGCCCGCACGACCCCCGCAACCCGGCCAATACCTACGCCAACGGCGAGCTCGTCTACCAGCCGAACTGGAAGGGATCGGCCTCGGGCGCGGGGAGCAACTTCTGGGACGGCGTCCACGACAGCAAAAACGTCCGGCACCTGGGCGCCGACGGCTGGGCCCTGCTCGATGCCGGCGGGAAAGGCCACCTGACCTTTCGCGTGCGGACGCCGTATCTCATCGCCGGCAGGCCGGGCAAGCTCGATCAGCCCGACGACTCGACCGACGGGGTCGTCCTCGAAGCCGACTTCTGCCGCAAGGACGAAGCGGCCTCCAACGCCGTGAGCGTCTCCACCGACAACGGCCTGACCTTCAAGCAGGTGTGGGTCAACGACAAGACGGGCTGGCGGCAGCTCAGGCTGGACCTGACCCGGCACGTGGAGGGGACCTACGGGTATCTGGTCCGGGTGGATTTCGCCGGGGCCAAGGCGATGGACGCGGCCATGGGCAGGCTGCGCATGCGGACCTCGCTGTTCTTCTCGCCGATTCCCCTGCCGCGCATCCGGGCCGGGAGCAACCGCTTCCGTTTCTCGCTCGCCGAGCAGCAGGAGGTCATGTGCATCCGCCCGGACCTCGGCGACGCCAAGGGCTACCGGCGCTTCTTCCACGAGATCGAGGCCCTGAAGTACGACCGGCACTTCACGCGGCACCTGGAGCCGGCCGGCACGCAGGGGCACGCCGTCGTCGAGGTCGCCCCGCCGGGAAAGTCGAGAGTCGTGTCGCTGACCGTGCACGTCTCGCTGGGCACGCGCGGGCCTGACAAGCATGAAAAGGCCGAGGTGCTCTGGGCGACAAGCCCCAAGGGCCCGTGGACGTCGGCCTGGAAGAGCGACTTCACGCCCCGCAACGACAAGTGGCGCTGGGACGACTCGGTGGAGGTCAAGCTCCCCACCCCGGCGCCGCGGTGCTACGTGAAGGTGCTGCTGAAGCGGCGGCGGCACATGGCCCTGAACATGCTGCGGATCTACGCGCGGTACCTCCGCGAGTTCGTCCCGCTCAAGCCCGGCAGCGTGAAGATCACCCACGCCTGGACGGCGGACGGGAAGGACAGGACCCGCACCGTGACACCCAAGCTGCCGGACGAGACCTACACGATTCGCGCGGAAGGCAAGGAGATCCGGAACCGTTCGATCGCCATTGAGGTCGCGAACGAGCGCGGGCGCTAGGGGAACCCGGGCCTTCCGGCCCGGGCTGCTGTCCGTCCACGCGGCACGGGGATGGGCGGAGGTTGAGGAGAAGGCACCAGATGGCCCGGCAGATGCCGCGACAGCCCGAGCCGGAGGTGATGGACCAGGCCGCCGAGGTCGACGCCTACGCCGCCGCCGATTTCTCCCAGGTCAACCAGGCGTTCGTGGACTGTCTGCTGGCGCTGGCCGGACCCCTCGAGCGGGCCCGGGCCGTTGACCTCGGCACCGGGCCGGGCGACATCCCCATCCGCGTCGCCCGGGCCCGCCCGACCTGGCACGTCACCGCCGTGGACGCCTCCGAGGCCATGCTCGAACACGCCCGCCGCGCCGCCGAGGACGCCGGGCTCGGCGAGGCCGTCGAATGGGTCCTCGCCGATGCCAAGGACACCCCCCTGCCGGAGGCAGCCTTCGACGTGGTCTTCTCCAACAGCATCCTGCATCACATCACCGAGACCGGGCGGTTCTGGGCGGAGGTGAAGCGCCTCGCCGAGTGCGGGGCGGTGGTGTTCCTCCGCGACCTGGCGCGCCCGGCGACGGAGGCGGACGCCCGCGCCATCGTCGCCAGACACGCGCCGGGCGAGTCGGCGCTGCTGCAAGAGGAGTACTACCGCTCGCTGCTGTCGTCGTGGACCGTCGAGGAGGTCCGGGGCCAGCTCGGCCGCGCCGGCCTGGGGGGGCTCGAAGTGGCCATGGTCACCGACCGCCACTGGGACGTCACCGGCCGGCTGGACACGTAGGGGAACGATGCTCGCCTTGGCGACTCGCGTGGCGGTCGCCGGGGGCGCTTACTTGGAGCGGCGGGGCCAGCGCCAGCGGAGCAGCGAGAAGGTGCTGACGTGCGTCCGGCCGATCTTGGCGCCCCGGCCGCCGCGGGAGGTATCCTTCGATTGCGGGCCCGGTGAGGCCTCTCCGGGCGGCTCGGGCTTGCCCGCGCCGCTGCGGGCGTCCTCGCTTCTCTGCCACCCGTCGCGGATCTCGTCGGTCGGCTGGAACCGCCACCCCAGGGCGAAGCCCTCCTCGCGGTCGGCCTTGGCGTAGTAGTGCCGGGCGGAGACGTATCTGCCCTTGGCGTGGACGAGGACCAGCAGCTTGACGATGCCGGTCCGCTCCTCCTCGCGGTAGGCGGGGGCCTCGGGCGTGCCGACGGGGGAGTTCGGCACCGGCAGGGCGGGCAGCCCGATGACGGACTCCTTGAACTCCGTACCCAGCCCGCCGCAGGAGACCTCGACGGTCAGCTCGGCGCCGTCGGGCTTCTCGGCGAGGATTGCGCCCAGTTCGGCCACCCGGGCCCGGGCGGCGGCGCGGACGTACTCCTTGTCGTAGCAGTTCAGGTTGGCGAAGTCGATGAAGACCTTCCTGCCCTTCACTTCGGGCAGGTCGAACTTCATGACGGCCTTGTCGACCGCGCCGGAAAGCAGCAACTGCTCGATCGCCGAGCGCGGCGTGTGCGAGATCCGCCGGGACGTGCAGCCCCCCGGCAACGACAGTGCCACCAACAGCAGAACAGCTCGTTTCACGTCGATACCTCTCGTCAAATCTGCCGGCCGGGCATACGCCCCCGGCCCGGGAGTTCGTCAAGGCGACCGAACACGCCGATTCCCAAGTGGGCGTACAGGGTCTGTCGGCAGAATCCTGTCGCTTCGTGGAGGAAAACCGTTTCCCCTTGCGCGCCGGGCGGTTCAGGGGGGAAACGTCCAGAGTCCGTCCTCGCCTCCGACGGCGCGGGCGGCGACCTGCCAGGTGCGGGGGACGGGAAAGTCCACCCCCGCCAGGGAGCGGTAGAGATGGCGGAAGACGTCGCGGACACCGACGTGCCTGCCCCCGTGGGGGTCCAACTGTTCCCGACCGGTGGGGTTGAGCTTGACCATCACCAGGTTCTGCTCCGGCCAGACCAGGCAGAACTGCCCGCCCAGCCCGGCCATGTACCAGACGCCCTCCCACAGCCGCCACCAGTACAAACCGCACCCGTCGCCCCAGTGGTGCGGGCGGATGTCCTTCTGTGGGATCTCCGTCCAGGTCTGCCGGACGTACTCTGCCGAGAGAAGCCGGTCCTCCTCCCACCTGCCGCTGTGGAGGAACAGCAGCCCGACCCGCCCCAGGTCCGCCGGGGCCCACCACATGAGGCCCTTGCCGGAGCTGTATACGGGCAGGTGGCGCCCGTCGGGGGCCCGCACGGGCGACCAGGGCGCGGCGCTCTGGAGCCAAACGGCCTCGGCGCCGATGGGGGCGAGGATGCGTTCGGCGAGCACCTCCCCCAGCGGGCGGGCGAAGACGTATGTCAGCGCCCGCGCCAGGTGGCAGACCTGGTCGTTGTGGTAGACCAGGGCGGTCCCCGGCGGAAGCAGTTGCAGGACCATCCGGTAGTTGACCTTCTCCGGCGGGAGCGTGGTGACGATGCCGGCGGTCATGGTGGCCAGGTGACGGATCGTGATCCGGTCGGTGAAGGGCCCGGCGCGGAATGCCGGGAAGACTTCCCTGACCGGCACGTCCAGCCCGGTGATCAGCCCGTCGTCCAGGGCCAGCCCCAGGCACAGCCCCACGAAGGACTTGCCGATGGAGAGGACGTCGAAGCGGGTGGTCCGGCCGAAGCGGGCCTGCCCGGGCGCAAGGGGCCGGTCGGTCGGATCGCCGTAGCTCCACTCCGTCACCAGGGCGCCGTGGCGGACCAGCACGCCGCTGGCGCCGGCCCGCCGCATGAGGGAATCGATCTCCTCCAGCGGGGCGCGACCCAAGCCGTGCTCCTGGGGCGTGCGGCGAGCCCACTCTTTGCCCGGAAACAACATGTTCGGCAAACGACCCTAAAAGTGCGACGACCCGTCCCAGCAATGGGTGCAGAGCTTTTCCTTGGGCAGGCCGATGGCCTCGACGAGGTCTTCGAGCTTCTGGTACCGCAGGGAGGTCAGGTTCAACCGCCTCCGGATGCTCTCGATCATCGCGCAGTGCTTCTCGGTGGACGTGTCGGCGAATTCGTCGAGGTGCGTGTCGGCCTGGCCCTGGACCTCCTTGATGCCCCTGCGGGCGGCCAGGTCCATCTCCGACCGCGACCGCGAGAAGTTCAGGAACTTGCAGCCGTACACCAGCGGCGGGCACGCCGGGCGCATGTGCACCTCCGCCGCCCCGCACTCGTACAGCCGCTCGATGGTGTCCTTGAGCTGCGTCCCGCGGACGATCGAATCCTCGCAGAACAGGAGCCTCTTGCCCTCGATCATCTCGCGGATGGGAATGAGCTTCATCTTGGCGACGAGGTCGCGGACGGTCTGGTCCTGGGGCATGAAGCTTCGCGGCCAGGTGGGGGTGTACTTCACGAAAGGCCTGCAGAGCGGGATGCCGACCTGGTTGGCGTACCCGATGGCGTGAGCGGTTCCCGAATCGGGAATGCCGGCGACGATGTCGATGTCCCCGCTGCCGGCTCGGGCCAGCGCCGCCCCGCAGCGGTTGCGGGTGGCCTCTACGTTGATGCCCTCGTAGTTCGAGGCCGGGTAGCCGTAGTACACCCACAGGAAGGCGCAGATCTGCATCTTGTCGCCGGGAGGGGCCTTCTGCTCGACGCCGTCGGCGGTGATGTGGACGACCTCGCCGGGCCCGAGGTACCGGTCGATCTCGTAGCCGAGGTTGGGAAACGCGCACGTCTCCAGCGTGGCCGCGTACGCCCCCTCCTTCTTGCCGGTCACCACCGGCGTCCTGCCCAGCCGATCGCGGGCGGCGTAGATGCCCTCCCGCGTGAGCAGCAGCAGCGAGCAGGAGCCCTCGACGGCCTGAAGGGCGTTGTCGATGCCGTCTTCAAAAGTGGCCTCCTGGTTGATGAGCGTGGCGACCAGCTCGGTGGGGTTGATTTCCCCACCGCTCATCTCGGAGAAGTGGATCCTCCGCTCCCCGAAGGCGCTGCCGGCGAGCTGCTCGGCGTTGGCCACC
>CAZNSB010000244.1:0-7781 GCA_964575155.1 uncultured Planctomycetaceae bacterium
GATCGTCTGCGTCCTGCTGATCATCGTGGTCCTGCTGCAAAGGGGCCGGGGCGGGGGCATGGGCGGCATCCTCGGCGGGGGCGGGCACACCGCCTTCGGCACCCGCACCGGCGACGTGTTCACCTGGGTGACGATCATCCTGGTCGCCTTCTTCCTGCTGCTGGCGGTGGGGATCACGCTGTGGTTCCATCCCCCCCGCTCCCAGGTCAGCCGGCCCATCTTCATCCCCCAGCCCGTGCCGATCGAGAAGCCCATCCTCGTGACCATTCAGTGCCGCACCGACGGGGCCGAGGTCTTCTATACCCATTCCCCCGCCGGGGAACAGCCGCCCGATCCCACCCGGGGCTCCCTGCCCTACGAGGCCCCCGTCCGCATCGAGGCGGGAATGACCCTCAAGGCCAAGGCGTTCCGGCAAGGGTGGGACGACAGCGAGCTGACCGAGGGGAGGTATCCGCACCCGGACGAGCTGCCGGCGCCGCCGGCGGACACTCGCCCGGCGTCGCCGGCGACCCGCCCGGCGTCGGGGCCCGCGACGACGCAGCCGGGATCGTAGGAGGCCCGCAAGATGCATTCCATGACAGGCTTCGGGCAGGCCCGGCGGGAGATCGACGGGTGCCAGTACGCCATCGAGATCCGTTCCGTCAACAGCCGGTACTACAAGTCGCTGCTCCGGCTGCCGGAGATCTGGTCGTTCGTGGAGCCGGAGGTCGACCAGTTGCTGCGCAAGAGCCTCCACCGCGGGAGCGTCCACTTCACGCTCCGCATGAAGGTGGTGTCGGCCGAGGCCGCCTACCAGGTCAACGTCGCCGCCCTGGAGCGGTACATCGAGCACCTCGAGACCGTCCGCCCCGACCAGGCCGACGTCGCCCTGAGCGTGGACTTGGCGTCGCTGCTTCAACTGCCCGGCGTGTGCAACCCCCCCGAGCCGGAAGAGCTCTGCCGAAAGGCCCGCCCGCGCCTGATGGAAGTCGTCGCCGAGGCCGTGGCCGCCCTTCAGACCATGCGGGCGGAGGAGGGCAAGGCCATCGCCCGGGACCTGGAGGCCCACTGCCGGGTGATCGAGGCCCAGCTCTCGCGGATCGGCGCGCGGGCCCCGACGGTGGTTCGGGACTACCAGGAGCGGCTTCGTCGGCGGGTGGGGGAGCTGACGGCGTCGGCGGAGCTGAAGATCGACGAGCAGGACCTGGCGAGGGAGGTGGCGGTCTTCGCCGAGCGCAGCGACATCGCCGAGGAGCTGTCTCGCCTGGGCGGGCACCTGGAGCAGTTCCGCCTCGCCTGCCGACAGGCCGACCAGCCCGGGAAGAAGATGGAGTTCATCGGCCAGGAAATGCTCCGCGAGGCCAACACCATCGCCCCTAAGGCCAACGACCCCGAGATCGCCCGGTGCGCGGTTGAGCTGAAGACCGCCATCGACCGGATCAAGGAACAGACCCAGAACGTGGTGTGAAGCAGCAACAGCGCCATTGGCCACCGGCCACCAGCGACCAGGGAAAAGCAGAAAGCCACGGGGCCGAGCCCCGGTCACTCCCCAGTGGCTGGTGGCTACTGGCTGGTGGCTGGTGGCTAATGGCCATTGGCCGGTCGCTGGTGTCTGCTGGCTGGTGCCTCGTGCCTGAGGGAGAGGGAAAGCTGGTGGTGATCTCCGGGCCCTCGGGGGTGGGCAAGAGCAGCATCGTCGGCGAGGCGCGCGCCCGGACGGGTGCGTCGTTCAGCGTCTCGGCGACGACGCGCCGGCCGCGGGAAACCGAGGTCGAGGGGCGCGAGTATTACTTTGTGGACCGGGCCGAGTTTGAGAAAATGATCGACCAGGGCCAACTGCTGGAATGGGCCGAGGTGTTCGGTGAGTATTACGGCACGCCGGCCCAGGCCGTCCGAACCGACCTCGCCGCCGGAAAGACCGTCCTCCTGGAAATCGACGTCCAGGGGGGAATCCAGGTGCGCCGGAAGATGCCGGAGGCGGCCAGCGTGCTGATCCTCCCGCCGGACGACGAGGAGCTTCGGCGCCGGCTGAGGGGGCGGGCGACCGACGCGCCCGAGGCCGTCCGGCGCAGGCTGGCGAAGGCCCACGAGGAGATCCGGATCGCCCGCGAGAGCGGGGCGTATCAATACACCGTGGTCAACGACGACCTCCGCCGGGCCGTCGGCGAGGTCGTCGAGATCATCCAGCGGGAGCAGGAGAAGAGATGATCGAGGCACTCAAGAGCGACGAACTGGTCTACAACGTCGGCGGGCGGTTCAAGCTGGCCGCCCTCATCCAGAAGCGGTGGGCGGAGCTGCACGAGGGCGCCCGCCCGCTGGTCGAGCGGAAGCACGGGATGACCGACATCGAGCTGGTCATCCAGGAGATCATCGAGGGCAAGATCGCCATCGACTACGAGAACTCCGACGTCCCCGACCCCGAGGAGGTGATCCGCCGGCCGGAGCAGTGACGCCCCCGGAGCGATGCCATGAGCGAGAGCGAAGGTCCCCGGCTGGAAGGGTACGAGGTGCTGCTGTGCCCGACCGGCGGGATCGCCTGCTACAAGTCGGCCGACCTGGCCAGCAGGTGCGTCCAGGCCGGCGCCGGCGTCACCGTCGCCATGACCGAATCGGCCGGCCGGTTCGTGACCCCGCTGACCTTCCAGACGCTCACCGGGCGGGAGGTGTACACGTCCATGTGGCAGGCGACCCAGAAGTACCAGCCCCAGCACCTCTCGCTGACGGAGCGGGCGGACCTGATGATCGTGGCCCCGGCCACGGCCAACGTCATCGGCAAGATGGCCGCCGGCATCGCCGACGAGCTGGTCTCGACGCTGGCCCTGTCGGCCGCCGGGGAGTGCGAGGTCCTCATCGCCCCGGCGATGAACACCCGAATGTGGCTCGCCGCGCCCACCCAGGCCAACATGGCGACGCTGGCCGGGCGCGGCGTCCACGCCGTCGGCCCCGGCGAGGGCCGCCTCGCCTGCGGGGCGACCGGACCCGGGCGAATGGCCGAGCCGGAGGAAATCCTCGCCGCCGCCGCCGAGCTGCTCGCAGAAAAGCCGCCCAAGGCCACGAAATAGCGCCGTTTAACGGTCGCCGGTACGGCGACCTGCTTCCTGGCTGAGCTTGGCGGGCGCGGCGATGCCGCTCTTTCGAGGGGCGATCACATGGACCACCTCGAAGCCGGACGGTACTGGGATGAAAACGCGCCCGTCTGGACCAGCCTCTCCCGGGCGGGCTACGACATCTATCGCGACTACGTGAACACGCCGGCCTTTCTCGAGATGCTTCCGGACGTGCGGGGCCAGGCCGGACTGGACATCGGCTGCGGGGAGGGGCACAACACGCGGCTGGTGGCGGAGCGCGGCGCGAGGATGACGGGCATCGACATCTCGCCCGGGTTCATCGCGGCGGCCCAAGAGGCCGAGGCCGCTGCCCCCCGCGCCACCGACGAGGCCGCCCGCCAGTGCCCCAAGGTCGCCGACACCCGCCTGGTGCCCTACTTCCTCCACCTCCGCTGCCGAAGGCCGTAGTGCGCTGTTCCTCGTGCCCGGATGCGTGCCACTGCTGCTCAGTCTGCAGCAGTGCCAACGCCCGGCATGGCTGCCAACGGCGCAGGCGTGGCACCCGACGGGCTTGAGGTTTGCCGGGCGTGCGGCCGGCCGGTTCGCAAGCCGCGGGAACAAGTCGCCCCCTCGGGCGTCAAATGGTGCGTGCCGATGCGCGCGAAAGGGGTGCAGCCATGAAGATCGCACTGGTGGGCCCGGAGCTGGAAGAGAACCTGGCCCTTCGGTACATCCACTCCAGCGTGAGCCGCGCCGGGCACGAGGCGGCGATCTTCGATTTCCACGCGCCCGAGCAGGTCCCCGCGCTGGCGGCGGAGATCGCTCAGTGGCGGCCGGAGGTCGTGGGCCTTTCGATGGTCTTCACCTCGCGGGCGGGCGAGTTCGTCGCCCTGGCGGCGGCGCTTCGGGCGGCGGGCTGCGCCGGGCACATCACGGCCGGGGGGCACTTCGCCTCGCTTAACGCCGACCCGCTGCTGCGCGACGCCCCGGCCATCGACTCGGTCCTCCACGGCGAGGGGGAGGAGGCGGTGGCGGACCTGGCCGACAAGCTGCCTGACTGCCGGCGCGTGCGCGGCATGACGTATCGCCGGCCCGACGGGGGCATCGCCAGCACGCCCCCGCGCCCGCCGACCGACGACCTGGACTCGCGCCCCTGGCCGACGCGCCCGGCGAGCTTCCACGATTACTTCGGCCTGCCGGTCGCCCCCGTCCTGGCCGGGCGGGGATGCTACGCCAACTGCGCCTTCTGCTCGATCAACGCCTGGCACCGGAAAGTGGGCGGGAAGCGCTTCCGCCAGCGCAGCGTCGAGGACCTCACCGCCGAGATGGCCCACCTGTATCACGACCGCGGCGTGCGGATCTTCAACTTTCACGACGACAACTTCTTCCCGCGCGGCCGCGCTGCGCGCCTCGGCCGCTTCCGGGCCCTTCGCGACCGGCTGGAGGCGCTCGACGTTCGCCGGATCGGCATTCAGGTCAAGTCGCGCCCCGACACCGTCGAGGGCGAGGGCATCGCCCTGCTCAAGGACATCGGCCTGTTCCGCGTGTTCCTGGGGGTGGAGAACGCCGCCGTCGCCGGGCTGAAGGCACTGAACCGCGGCGTGGCACGCCAACAGAACGACCGGGCCATCGAGACCCTCCGCGCCGCCGACGTCCACGTGACCTTCAACCTGCTGATCTTCCGGCCCGACTGCTCGCTGGCCGACCTGGCCGACAACATCGACTTCATCCGCCGCCACGCCGCCTGCCCGCTGAACTTCTGCCGCGTCGAGGTCTACGCCGGCACCGCCATCGAGCGCCGCCTCCGCGACGCGGGCCGGCTGGAGGGGGACTACTTCGGCTACACCTACCGCATCGCCGACCCCCGCTGCCAACTGGCCTACGAGTTGTTCCACGACGTGTTCACCCCGCGGAACTTCTTCGAGGACGGGATGAACCACCAGGCGATGGCGCTGGACTACAACCTGCACGTCCTCAAGCGGTTCTTCCCGCAGCGCGTTTCGGCGGACCTGGTGCGCCGGTGCGACGAGTTCATCCGCGCCCTGAACCGCAGCAACGCCGACCTGCTGGAGGAGGTCTGCCGGCTCGCGGCGTCGCCGGCGGGGGCGGCGGCCCCGGCCGGCGTCGCGGACTTCGTCGACTCGCTGAGGCGGCGGCGGGCGGAGTTCGACGCCGCGGCGGCCGGGCCGGCCGAGACCATCCTCAACCAGATCGGCGCCGCCGCCTCCGCCCGGAGCCGCGCCGCAAAGGGCGGACTGGCCAGGGCGGCGACGGCGGCGGCGGCGACCCTGATGGTCGCCACCCTGGCAGCGGGCAGGCCCCCCGGCACCGAGCCCTGCGAGCCGGCGCCCATTCGCCCGCCCGTCGGGCCCAAGGCCAAGGGGCCGTACGTTGTCCTCTTCGGGGTCTCCCCGAGCGGGCCGGTGAAGCTGGACCTGGCGACGACCCGGCCGGCCACCGGGCCGGCGACGCAGCCGGCCAGCGCCCCGGCCAGCCAGCCGACGACGGCGCCGGCCTCGCAGCCCGCCGCCGTCAAGCCCTGCACCCCCGCCCAGGCCAGGCGAATCCGGGCACACCTCCAGCAGCACTACGCCGCCGCCGTCCGGCAACTGGCCAATACCTATCTGACCTCCCCCAAGCAGAAGGTCCGCATCCGCATGACCCTCAGCGCCGAGGGCCGCCCGGTCATCTTCCGGATCGCCCCGGCCGGCAAAGAGAACGAGCCGCTCGTCCGGGCGCTGCGGAAGCACGTCCTGACCTGGCGGATTTCGGGGCTGTCGCGCCCCGTCTCCTGCACGGTGGGGCTGATCTTCATCCCGGCGAGCCTTCTGAAGCCCCCCCCGCCCCCGGGTGGTTGGGAGCGGACCGAGCCCGTCCACCGCCGGCCGGGTTGGGAGCAGACCGAGCTGGTCCCCCGTCCCCCGCCGCCCAAGTAGCCACGGGCGGGTGGCGTGGCGAGACGCTTGGGTGTATCGCCACGTCGTAGGCCGGCACGGCTGCCAACAACGCAGCCGTGGCACCGGGGTTTGGGGTTTACCGGGCGGCACCGAGCGGCTACCCTCCGGCCATGAAGGTCCTCGTCACAGCCGGGCCCACCCGAGAGCACATCGACGCCGTCCGCTTCCTCACCACCGCCTCCAGCGGGAAGATGGGCTGCGCGTGCGCGGCGGCGGCGGCAGCGGCGGGGCACGAGGTCACGCTGGTCGCCGGCCCGGTGGCGATCGCCCCGCCGGCGGGCGTCGAGGTCGTGTCGATCGTCTCCGTCGCCGAGCTGGCCGAGGCGCTCGACAAGCGTTTCGCCGGCTGCGACGCGCTGGTGATGGCCGCGGCCGTGGGGGACTTCCGCGTGGCCGGGACCCGCCCGGGGAAGATCGCCCGCGCCGACGGGGCGGTGGAGATCACCCTCGTTCCCACCGAGGACGTCCTGGGCGGGCTGGGCGCGAGAAAGCGGGCCGGTCAGGTCCTCGTCGGCTTCGCCGTGGAGACCGCCGGCGAGGAGGAGAAGGCCTACCGGGAGATGACCGCCAAGAACTGCGATTACCTGGTGCTGAACCCGCCGGCGGCCATGGGGGCGGACAGCTCCGAGGCCTGCATTCTCTCCCCGGCCGGGCTCGTCGTGGATTGGGCCCGGCGGAGCAAGCAGGCGCTCGCCCGCGAGATCGTCTCGCTGCTGGCGCGCAAGGAGCTTGATGCCCCATGAGGGCCCGACGCATCGGCGACTATCACGCGAAGCTGGCGATCAACCGGCCTTGCACCGTCCGGCGGGAGGTCTACCTCGATCACATGACCTTCACCGCCAACGCCGGGCCGATGTTCACGGAGATCTTCGGCCCGCTCCCGGGGCTCAAGGACGAGTGGGCCGACCAGGGCGCCTCGCCCGGCGAGCTGGACCTGTCGGCCTGTCGGTGGCGGGCGCCGATGAAGGGCAGCGTGCCGGTGGCCACCGGGTTCATCGGGGGATTCCGGGAGCGGATCCTGCGCGAGGACGAGGAGTACCTCTTCGCGATCGACGGCATGGGCCGGCACGTGAAGATGGCCAAGAAGGCCGCCACCATCGCCATCCCCCTGGAATACCCCGTCAAGGACATGGACGACTGGCGGAAGTTCAAGCACCACTACGAGTTCTCCGAGGCCCGCTTCGGCGACCGCTGGGAACTCGCCGCCCGCGGGCACCTCGCCGCCGGCCGACTGCTCTGCGCGAGCATCCCCGGCGGGTTCGACACCCCCAGGCAACTGCTCGGGAACGAGGGCGCCTGCCTCGCCTGCTACGAGCAGCCCGAGCTGATCCACGACATCCTCGCCACCGTCGGCGAGACGGCCGAGAGGGTCCTCGACCGCGTCTCCAAGGCCGTGCAAATCGACCAGCTCAACGTCCACGAGGACATGGCGGGGAAGTCCGGCCCGCTGTGGGGGCCCAGGCAGGTGGGCGAGTTCATCCGCCCGTACTATCGGCGCATCTGGGACATGCTGGGCGAGCGGGGGGCGAGGCTGTTCGACCAGGACTCCGACGGGGACATGAACCCGGTGGTCGAGGCCTTCCTGGACAGCGGGATCAACGTCATGCACCCGCTGGAGCCGGCGGCGGGGATGGACCTCGTGAAGCTGCGCGAGCGATACGGTCGTCGGCTGGGGCTGGTTGGGGGCATCGACAAGCACGTCCTCCGCCGCAGCCTCGACGAGATCGACGCCGAGCTGGCCTACAAGATCCCGCCGATGGTCCGCACCGGCGGGTGCGTGCTCGCCCTCGACCACCGC
>CAZNSB010000245.1:0-7775 GCA_964575155.1 uncultured Planctomycetaceae bacterium
GGGACGAGGCCGGCGAAGGGCTGCCCTTCCCGGCCGGGCACCTCGACCGGCTGGTCGCCAGGCTCCGCGGCGCCGGGGCGGGGCTCTTCCCGGCCGTCGAGAGCATCGCCTACCGCGTGGGCGTCGCGGCGATGCTCGTCCTGGCGGCGGTGGTGCTGGTGCTGGGCCTGATCAGCCTGGGCGCGGACGCCCGCAGCGCGTTCGGCTCGCGGGCGGCGAAGCTGAGGGTCTGCCTGACGCTGATCCTGTCCGCCCCGGCCCTGCTCGTCTGCCAGTACGCCGTGGCCAAGGTCCGCGTCGCGGGCGTCAGGATCATCCGCTCCTCACCCAGCACCGTCTCCTCGACCACCCTGCTGGACTGCGTCGCCCTGCTGCTGCTGGTCGCGGCGGTGGTGGTCCTCCCGTACGGCATCTACCAGGGCTACGAGACGGCCCGCGGGCGGTCCCTCTCAGGGTACTTCGTCTACCGCGCCGTTCTGGAGGTCGTCGTGGGCGTGCTGGCCGCGGGCACGTGCGTCGTGCTGGCGGCGGCCGCCCTCAACCCCCGGAGGCTCAACGTCGCCGTCACGCCGGGCGCCAGCGCCGGCGTCGAGGCCGTCGGCCTCCTGAGCTTCCTGCTCAAGCTGGCCCTCCGGGCGGCGCCCATCGGCCTGCTCGCCCTGCTGGTGGTGGAACTGCTGGGTCTGGGTTGGGCGGGCTACGCGGCCGTCCGCGACGAGGGGATGCACGCCCTGCGAATGCAGGCGGCGACGGCGGCGATGGCGCTGGTGCGGTTCGCCGGCGCGTTCCTGCTGCTGTACGTGGTCTTCCTGCTGTATCACCTGATGGTGGACCTGATCGGGGCGGTGTTCGAGATCGCGTCGAACACGCGGCCCGCGGGCGGCCGCCCGTCCCGGCCGAGGTAACCGCGAAGGCGAAGATTCCAGGGCGGCAGCGGCAGGGTGGGACGAGCGCAGCGAGTCCCACCTCATGCGTCGGCCACTGCTTTCTGTGGAAAATAGGATTGGAAGGTGGGGCTTGCCCCTTCGGGGCGGCGTCCCACCCTACCCCTGAGGTCGAAGGCCCCCGGGCGGGGTTCAGGCCCCGGCCGTCGGGGCGAGGCGGTAGTCGTCGCGGAGGATGAGCTCGTCCAGGAGGCGCTGCTGGAGGGCGGCGCGGTCGCCGGCGTGGTCGGGGTCGGCCCAGAGGTTGCGGGCGTCGGGGAGGTCGGCGGTCATGTCGTAGAGCTCGCCGTAGTCTTTCCCGGCGTAGTAGGTGAGCTTTCGGTCGTCGGTGACGAGGGTGCGGAGGTCCCCGCCGTCGGGGGTGCGGAACTCGATGTAGGCGGCGTCGCGGACGCTCTCGCCGCCGCGGACCAGGTCGGCCTGGTCCAGCCCGTCCATCGCCCGGGGGACCTCCCGGCCGAGCACGCCCAGGATCGTGGGGGCGATGTCCGCCGAGCTCATCAGCCCGCTCGCCCGCCGGCCGGGGGCCGAACCGGGGACGCGCCACAGCATGGGGATGTTGATCAGCCCCTCCGTGTGCCAGGGGCCCTTGTGGGTCATGCCGAAGTCGCCCATCATGTCCCCGTGGTCGGAGGTGAAGACGACGACGGTGTTTTGCGCCAGGCCGGCGGCTTCGAGGGCGTCGAGGATCCCGGCGATGTTCTCGTCGACGAGGGTGATCGCCCCGTAGGTCTTGGCGATGATCTCGCGGAGCTGGGCCTCGTTCAGGCGTGGGGGGCCGCCGTCTCCGGCGCGGGCCATCCTGCATCCGGCGGCGTACTGGGGTGGCTTGTCGGCGACCCGCTCGGGGGCGAGTCTCGGCATGACCACGCCGGCGGGGTCGTAGAGCCCGTGGTAGGGCTTGGGGGCGGAGAAGGGGTGGTGGGGGTCGGGGAAGCTGACCCACAGCAGGAAGGGCTTCCCGTCGTCGCCGCGGCGGCGGAGGTAGTCGCTGCCGATCTCGCCCAGCCAGTTGCTGCTGTGGGCGCCGACGGGGTACAGCGGCACGTCGCACTCCGGCGCGCCGGTGGGGGAGGGCTCAAACCTAAACTGCGCGTCGAGGGCCTCGGGGAAGTTCCTCTTGACCCACTCGCAGAGGTGTGCGCGGTTGAGGTTGGCGTAGGCGTGCCCGACGGAGATCTGGACGTGCTGGAAGCCGTAGTAGGGCCCCGTCCAGGCGGGGTCGTTGACGCCGGCCTCCCAGGCCGGCCCGCATTCGATCCCTTCGGGCTTGCCGTCGTAGCGGTTGGCGGTGATGCGGAAGTGGGGCTTGCCGAAGAAGGCGGTGTGGTAGCCGAGGTCGTTGAGCTCGTCGGCGAGGGTCCGCTCGCATTCCGGCAGGTCCACGCCGTTGCACCAGCAGCGGTGGTTGGTGGGATACCGCCCGGTGGCGATGGTGCAGCGGTTGGGCATGCACACGGGGTTGTTGACGTAGGCGCGGTCGAGGTAGGTCCCCCCCGCCGCCAGGCCGTCGAGGCCGGGGGTGCGGATGACGGGGTTGCCGCTGCAGCCCATGTGGTCGCGGCGCATCTGGTCGGTGGTGATCAGCAGTACGTTCATCCGTTCAGCCATGGCGGTTCTCCGGGGGGGATCTTACCCGAGGAGGTAGGCGCCCACCAGCACCAGGAGCAGGACGGCCTGGAACCGGGCGGTGCGGGCGTCGATGTCGGCCAGCCGCCGGCCACGCCACATGGCCGCCAGGGGCCTCGCCAGCAGCACCAGCAGCACCGGGGCGGCCAGCAGGACCCGCGGCGCCGCCCCGGCCGCCGCCAGGGCGGCCAGGCCGACCACGCTCCCCAGCGTCAGCGCGAAGTAGAGCCCGCGTGCGACCCGGCCGGCGGCGACGCCGGCGACCGTCCGTATGCCGGCGGCGCGGTCCTCCCGGCGGTCGCGGAAGTTGTTGCCGGTCAAAATGGCGGTGGTGGCCAGCCCCACCGGCACCGACAGCAGCAGCACCCGCCATTCCACCACGCCCGTCTGGGCGAACGCCGCCCCCCCCATCAACGCCGGGCCGAACACCAGGAAGATCAGCGGCTCGCCCAGGGCGCGGTACTTCATGCGAAAGGGTGGGCCGGTGTAGGCGTAGGCCCCGGCGGCTCCCACGGCGAGGAAGGCGAGGATTCCCGGCCCGCGGCGCCAGAGCAGGAACCCGGCCGCGGCGGCCGACAGGAGGGCGAAGACGGCCGCCTCGGCCAGGACGGCGGGGGGCTCCAGCTCGCCGCGGACCAGCACCCTTCCCGGGCGGGCGGCGTCGCCGGCGACGCGCCGGTCCACGCCCGCGCGAAAATCGAAATAGTCGTTGAGGAGGTTCCCCGCCGCGTGCAGACACGCCACGCCGACCATGCAGGCGGCCAGCACGCACCCGTCCCACTGCCGGACGGGCGCGGCGGCGGCCGCGGCCAGCACCACCGGCCCCACCGACGCCGGCAGCGAGAACGCCCGCACCGCCCGGAGATACGCCCCGATGCGGCCGAGGGCCAGACTGCGGCGGTCTGCATTCATGGCCGGGCATGATAACACGGCTGCACCCGCGGCGCCGACGAAGCGGTCGGCCCGCCCCCGGCTTGCCGTCGCCCGCCGCCGGGCCTATGATCAGGGGCGCATGAGACGGTTGAAGAGGTCCATGGGCTGGTGGGCGCTGCTGGCGGCCGCCGGGGCCGCGGGCGCCGCCGAGGCGCCGGCGCCCGTCGTCCACCGGCTCCCGGCCAGCGAGAGGACGTACGAGCTGCTCGTCCCCCCCGTCGGCGCCGCCGAGCTGGCCAGGCTCCCGCTGGTGGTGTACCTGCACGGGTCCGGGCAGCCCCGGCCGGAGCGGGCCAGAAAGGACTACTGGCCGCTGCTGGGGCGGCGGAAGTGCCTGTTCGCGCTGACGCGAAGCAAGGGCAAGAAGATGTGGCTGGCTGGGGAGGAGAAGTACGTCACGGACGTCATCGACGACATCCAGACCCGCTACAGCGTGGACGGCAAGCGGGTCTGCCTGCTGGGGGTGGGCGGCGGGGGGCAGGCGGCGCTGTTCCTGGCCGATCACCTCCCCGAGAGGTTCCGGGCGGTGATCGTGGTCTCGACGTCGCCGGTGACGATCCGCGGGCGGCGGCAGGCGTGGTTCTACCCGAACCGCAAGACCCTCAAGACCTGCCCGTACTTCGTGGTCAACCACATCACGCAGGGGGCCTCGCTGATGTACTGGCGGCAGGTGCGGGCGAAGCTCACCGGCGCCGGGGCGAGCATCTCCATCCTGCCGGTGACGGGAAAGCCCGAGCCCTACCAGCGCCCGCCGAAAGCCCTGGGTCGGTGGCTGGACGAGGTCCTGGCCGGCCGGCACCCCAAGCCGCTGCCGGACCCGCAGAAAGCCGCCGTGGCCAAGATGCTCGCCGGGCCCGTCGCCGCCCTGTCGGCGGCCATCGACAAGGTCACGCCAGCCCCGGCCGGGAAGATCACCAAGGCCGGCCCGCCCTTCCGGCTGACCGTCTCCGCGCCGCCCGACTTTCAGCGCTCGAAGCGCGAGGACAGCAGAGACTCCACGGGCGCGGCCATGACGCAGATCCGCATCGAGCACAAGACCTGGCCGATCACTGTCCGCGCCGCCGCCCGCGCCACCGAAAAGCCCCTCGGAAAGGTCCTCGCCGAAGAAGCCGCCGCCAGCCGGGCCCGCGGGATCCTCTATCAGGTCTATTCCACCGGCGCCCTGCCCGCCGGCGGGCGGCAGTGGAAATACAGGATCGGCTCGATCACCTACCCGGACCGCCGGAGGGGGTGGGTCTCGGCCCTGTTCCTCCACGCCGCCGCGCCCGTCAAGGCCGATCCGAAGAGCTGGCTGACCGTCACCGTCACCGACGAGACCCAGCAGCCCCAGGCCAAGGAGCTGGCGGCGGCCTTCCGGACCGTCGTGGCGTCCATCAGCGCGGCGCCGGCACCGGCGCCCGCGACGGCGCCCGCTCCCGCGCCCGACAAGCAGTAGCCCCCGCCGGAAGGCGGGGGTTGGAACCCCCCGCTCCCGCGGGGGGCTGCCAAGGTCCGCCCGAAGGCGACGGTCGAGGAACTCCGAACCCCCCGCTCCCGCGGGGGGCTGCTCTGCGCCCGAGGCCCGCGCGGCGCTGGTGAGTCCCTCGTTGCCCGTTCACTCCTTCGGCGGGACGAACAGGCTCCCGACGTTGTCGGCGACGGAGACGTTGGTGCCGTGGCCGTGGAGGTCGACCACCAGCTTCTCCAGCGCCCCGTCGTGGAGGACGTTGTTCTTGATGACGCTGTTGGCGAGGTCCTGATAGACGATGCCGAAGCGGGGGCTGAACTGTCCTCGGGGCCCGTCGTCGCGCCAGACGCGCATGGTGTTGCCGTTGAAGGCCAGCCCGCGGACGCCCTGGAACCAGACGTGGGAGCTCTCGTGGTCCCCGTCGGTCCACTCCGGGCGCCCGGAGCGGTAGATCACGTTGCCGGTGATGGTGATGTTCCCGTTGGTGCGTTCCCGGCCGGGGGCGATGCGGATGCCGCAGTTGCCGGCGCGGTCGAGGTAGTTGCCGGTGATGTTGTAGTTCATGGCGCCGGTGAGGGCGATCCCGCCGGCGCGGTTCCACTCGATGCGGTTTGCGGTGAGGGTGGTGGAGGCGTTCTCCTCGTGGGCCTGGTAGCCGGCGCCGACGTTCCCGCTCAGCCAGCTATCCAGCAGGAACCCGTCCCACCCGCGGACGTAGAGCCCGGCCCCGCCGTTGAAGCAGACCATGCAGTGGCGGACGCTCCAGCACCAGATCCGCCCGAGGTGGATGCCGTCGCCGGCGAAGCCGCCGATCCGGCAGCGCTCGATGCGGGGGTCGTCCTCCTGGCTGCCGTAGTCTTCCTTGGCGACCAGGACCCCGTGGGCGCCGCCGGCGGGGGACTTCTCCCGCCAGGTGCCGCGGGGGTTGCCGCCATCGAGGCTCAGCCCGTTGACGGTCGCGCCCAGCGCGCCGGTCAGGTCCAGCAGGCAGGGGGCGTGCGGGTCGGTGAGCCTCAGGATCGAGCCGCCGAAATCGCGGTAGCTCCACGTGGCCTCGCCCGCCAGGCCCGTCTGCGGGTGCAGCTTCAGCGTGGAGACGCAGTACGTCCCCGCCGGGACGCCGACGATCGCCCGCCTCTCGGCCGCCGCGTCGATGGCCCTCTGCATGGCGGCCGTGTCGTCGGCGGCGCCGTCCCCCGCCGCCCCGAAGTCACGAACGTTGAACGTCCCGTCGTCAGACATGCGCTCTCTCCCGCAAGCCTTCCCACGCAGTGCCGTGCGTGGGGTGCGCCGCTGCGCATCTTGCCTCTACTCCGCCGCGTACTCCACCCACAGCGTCTCGGGCTTCTCGCCGGCGTCGAAGCGCCACGAGGCGTCGGGCTTGCCGGGGGCCTGGTAGGTGTGGCTGGCGGTCTTGACCTCGCCGCCGCCGGCCCAGGCGAAGGTGACCTTCACCGGCGAGGAGTTCTCGACCTTGTACGCCAGGTGCACCTCCGGGCGGGTGAAGGGCTTGCCGCCGGTGTTGGTGAACCGCACCCGCACCGCCCCGACGCCGCCGGCCAGCGCCACGTCGCCGTCGACGTAGCTGTGGCTCCACCAGTCCTTCGGCTCGGGGTCGCGGCGGATGATCTGCCAGTCCTTCACCACCGACTTCCACGTCTTCCCGCCGTCGGTGGAGCAGTCGATGTTGTACTTGTTGCCCTTCGGCGGCGGGCAGCCGGAGGCCTGGCGGCTCGCGACGTACAGGTGCACCGCAGGCGCCTTTCGCGGCGCGGCCAGCTCCAGCGTCACCGACGAGCTCTTGACCTTCCCGGCGACGAGGTGTGCGGCGGCCTGGTCGAGGTTGGGCCCGGCGGAGACCAGCGCCTTGCCGGAGGCGGCGAAGGTGAGGGTGTTCTTTCCGGCCTGGAGGTGCGGGATGACCGTGGGGGCGCACTGGCAGACGGTGCGGATGGTCAGGCCCGAGCCTTTGAGCTTCTTCGCCCCGGCCCCGAATCGCAGCCAGTACTGGCTGTGGCCCTTGACGCGGTCGGTCAGGTCGCGCCCCTCGGCCTTCTGGTAGCTCTTGCCCTGGTCGGTGGAGACCTCGATGGGGCAATCGAGCTTCCCGCTGATGACCAGCCCGCCCGTGCAGCCGGGCTTGTAGATGCCCCACTTGGCCTTCCGCGCCGCCGGCGGCGGGGCGGCGCCGATGACGTACGGCGTGTGGAACTCGAAGGTCACCTGCTTGTCGGACTCGTCGATGACGCCCTCGGCGTACTTGCCGGAGGCGAAGTCGGGCGTGTAGGTGTACACGGCGTTGGCGTATCGGGCCTGGCCGGGGTTGTGTACGGTGTTCCTCTTTGCCTTGAACATTTTCTCCGGCTGGTTGACCCAGGTGAGCTCCCGCTGGGGCCCGGGCACGCCCCGGGCCATGTAGTTGATGCCCCAGTAGACGTAGGTGTTCCCGTGCTCCAGGCCGGGGGTGAGGTACCGCCGGAGCGTCTCGCCGCTGCGGAGGTGGACCATCGGCGGGGGCCCGGCGTAGCCGGCGTTGTAGTAGGCCACCCCGTAGCTCTTGTAGGCCTTGATGTCCTGGCGGTGCAGCCCCCCCGCCAGCCAGCCGTGCTGACGCTCGGGCTTGATGTTCCGGTAGTCCAGGGAATCCGGGTCCTTCGTCAGCTCGGTCACGCTCATCAGCCGCTTCCCGTCGGGCGTGTAGATGACGGTGGAGACGTCGTGATCGAGCAGGGCCCATCGCCCGGGGCCGTAGGGTCCCCCGGTCAGCCAGACCTCGAAGCTGTGGTGCCCGGCGACTCCGGCGCCGCGCGACCGGCCGGGGC